>CAZNZH010000114.1:0-10714 GCA_964577445.1 uncultured Myxococcales bacterium | reverse complement strand
CGACTTCACCGACATCGCGCGCGCCGATCAACGGAGCCCGCTGTCGTTGTACGAGGCGATCAGCCAAGGCGTCGCGGGCACGTCCATGGTCAGCTTCGCCGACTCACTCTCGACGGCCGATCGCTGGGCCCTGGCGTACTACGTCGGGACCCTGGCCTACGCGCCCGGGCTTCAGGCTGGCGCGAACCCGTGGGAGCGCGACGCGATCGCGCGGGCACAGATCAGCTCGCTTGGGGAGCTGTCCCAGGCGCGCGCGGCGCAGCTCGAGCCCGTCCTCGGCCAAGACCGCGCTCGCGCCGTCATCGGCTGGCTGCGCGCGCACCCGCAGGCCGTCGAGCAGGCGCCCCGCGGGCTCGCGCTCGCTCGCGGTCGAGTGGCCGCCAGCGTCGTCGCCTATGGCGCCGGCGACGCCGAGGAGGCGACCCGGCTCGCGCTGTCCGCCTACCTCGATGGCGTCGAACCCGTCGAGGCCCGGCTCAACACGCGCGACGTGGAGCTCACCCGCGAGATCGAGACCGCGATGGGCGCCTATCGGACGTCTCTGAGCCGCGGGCACCCGCTCGCCGCGATCGAGAGCCAGGCCCAAGTCATCGACGCGCACCTCGCGCGGGCCGAGGACCTCCTCGATGGGGCCGCCAGCGATCCGCTCGCGACCTTCCTCGCCGCGTTCGTCATCCTGGTGCGCGAGGGCCTCGAGGCGCTGCTCGTGATCGTGGCGCTGCTGGCGTTCCTGCACAAGTCCGAGCGCGGCACGTCCGCCCGCTACGTGCACCTCGGCTGGGTCCTCGCGCTGGTCGCCGGCGGCATCACCTGGGCCGTGGCGCGATACGCCATCACGATCAGCGGCGCCGGGCGCGAGCTGACCGAGGGCCTCTCCTCGCTCCTCGCGGCGGCGGTGCTCATCAGCGTGGGGCTCTGGATGCACCGCAAGAGCGTCGGCGGACGCTGGCAGTCCTACCTGAAGGCGAAGATGTCGGCCGCGGTAGACCGGCGCTCGGCCTGGTTCCTCTTCGGCCTGGCGTTCATCTCGGTCTATCGCGAGGTCTTCGAGACCATCCTCTTCTATGCGGCGCTTTGGAGCGACGGCCACGGGGCCTGGCTGCTCGCGGGCATCGCGGCGGGCACCGGCGTGCTCGGGATCGTCGCCTGGGTGTTGCTCAAGACGAGCCGCCGCCTGCCCCTCGGGCTCTTCTTCTCGGCCAGCTCGGTCCTCATCGCCATCCTCGCCATCGTGCTGACCGGCAAGGGCATCGCCGCGCTGCAAGAGGCGGGCTGGGTGGCCGTGTCCCTGGTGTCGGTGCCCCGCATCGAGCTGCTGGGGGTCTTCCCCACCTGGCAATCGCTGCTGGCCCAGCTCGCCGTCCTCACGCTGCTCGTCGCCGGCTTCGCGTTCAACGCGGTCCGCACGCGCGTCGTGTCATCGGCTGAGGAAGCGGCCCGCTGAACACGGGCCGCTCGACCCCCGCTCACGCAGACGCGCGGCAGCGCGGCGTTCACGCGCCGTCAAAGCGCCCCCGCTCCAGAAAGTGCAGCACGAGGCGGCGGGTCTCCGGGTGGTTCATGATCCAGGTGTGGCTGGCGGGCACCGTGGCGAACGCGGCCATCGGCGTGACCATGGTCTCGGCCACCGTGACCGTCCCGTCATGAGGCTCGCCCTTGGGCATCAGGCCCAGGCCGCTCGACAGCCAGCTCGGCACGTTTCCCACGCTGGCGCCTCGCGTCCCGGCGATGACGGCGCAGGGCATCGGCGGCGCGGGCCAGTCGCCGCAGCGGGCGACGTCTTGGGCGGCGGGGCCGAAATACCAGCGGAAGACCGGGTTGGACTCCAGACCGGCGGCGACGCGGCTGCCGGCGTTGGGCGGCGCCAGCATCAGGACGCCGCGCCAGGGCAGGCGGGTGGCCATGTGGCGGACGAGGATGCCGCCCATGGAGTGGGTGACGGCGACCAGCGGGCGGTCGGGCAGCTCCGCCTCGATCCGCTCGGCGACGCTCTCGGCCAGCGCGGCGACCGACAGGCGCCGGCTGGGGTAGGTGTGGCTCCAGGTGGCGTAGCCGTTGGCCTTGAGGAAGCGCTGTAGACCCGACAGGGAGCGGCGGGTGCGGGCGAGGCCGTGGAGCAGGACGACAGTGACTCTCTCGCTCATCGGGCGGCGTCGACCTCCCGCCGGGGCGCGGGACCTTCGGGATGGCGCAGCTCGAGATCGGCCGGTCGGAGGCGGTGGACGATGGCGACGCTCAGGCGGGCGCGCTCGGCGCGGAGCGCGTCAAAGCGGGGGCGCGCGGCGATGGCGCTTATCAGCAGGCCGAGCTGGCGGTCGATGGCGTCGAAGCGGCTCACGACGGTGAGGGTGGCGTAGCCGGACCGCGGCAGCAAGAGCGCGATCTGATGGGCCTGCACTCGGTGGCCGGCGTCTACGGCGTCCAGCGCGCGCAGGGTCTCCCCGTCGGGGGCGTTCACGGCCAGGGCGCGGATCCCCTGCCCAAGAGCGCCGGTCAGCGCCCGCCCGCGGCGTGACCGCCCCGCCTTGCTGGGCTGAGCGCGCGGCCCTACCCTCGATGGTGGAGGTGCCGTCTGGACTCTCGCCCGCCCGAAACCGTGGCCACCGTCGACCTCGGCTCCAACAGCTTCCACGCGGTCATCGCCCGGGTGCTGCAAAACGACGTCCAGGTCCTCGACCGCCTCAAGGAGACCGTGCGCCTCGCGTCCGGGCTCGACGAACGCGGCCACCTCTCGCGGGACGCCCAGGAGCGCGCCGTCGCGTGCTTACAGCGCTTCGGCCAGCGGCTCACCGAGTTTCAGACCAGCCGGGTGCGCGCCGTCGGCACCGACACCTTCCGCCGCGCGCTGGACTGCGCGGACTTCATCGCCCGCGCCGAGGCCGCCCTCGGCCACCCCATCGAGGTGGTCGCCGGTCGCGAGGAGGCCCGCCTCGTCTACCTCGGCGTCGCCCACAGCGTTCACCCCGACGCGTCTCGCCGGCTCGTCGTCGACATCGGCGGCGGCTCGACGGAGTGCATCATCGGCGAGCGCTACGAGCCCATGCGCACCGAGAGCCTGTTCATGGGCTGCGTGTCCTGGAGCCTGCGCTTTTTCCCTGACGGCCGCGTGACCGAGGGGGCGATGACGCGCGCTGAGCTCGCCGCCCACCAGGAGCTCGAGACCATCGCCCGGCCCTTTCACGACCTCGGGTGGGAGGAGTGCCTCGGCTCGTCGGGCACCTTCGCGGCGCTCGAGCAGATCCTGCTCGTCAACGCGTGGTCGGCGGCCGGCATCACGCTCGAAGGCCTGGACCGCCTCCGCGAGCGCATGGTCAGCGCGGGCGACCTCTCCAGGGTGAGCATCGCGGGCCTCAGCGCGGACCGCGTCGCCGTCATCCCCGGCGGCCTCGCCATCGCGCGGGCGGCCTTTCAGAGCCTGGGCATCGCCCGCATGGACCACTCCCACGGGGCGCTCCGAGAGGGCGCGCTCTACGATCTGATCGGGCGCCTGCGCTTTGAAGACACCCGCGACGTCACCATCCGCGCGATGATCGAGCGCTACCACGTCGACGCGCGCCACGCCGCGGCGGTCGAGCGCACCGCCCGCCACCTGCTCGACGACGTCGCCGAGAGCTGGCGCCTCGCCCCGGAGCCCTCGCGCATGTGGCTGCGCTGGGCGGCGTGCCTTCACGAGATCGGCATGGCGCTCACCTACTCGGGCTACCAGCGCCACAGCGCCTACCTCATCGAGAACTCCGACATGGCCGGTTTTTCCAGGCAGGGGCAGGCCCAGCTCGCCACCATCGTCCGAAACCACAGGCGGGAGCTGGCGCTGAGCGACTTCGCGGCGCTGGGCCCCGCCACCGCCACGAGCGCGCTGCGCCTGTGCGTCATCTTCCGCTTGGCCGTCCTGCTCAACCGCGCCCGGGCCGCAGAGCAGTCGCCCGCGGTCCACCTCAGCGGCGCGCCGGACGCCCCCGTGCTCGCCAGCGCCGACGGTGCGCTCAAGCAGCGTCCGCTCACGCGGGCGGACATTGAAACCGAGGCGGCCGCGCTGTGCGCCGCCGGCATCAACTTAACGATCCAATAATATTGGGATGTCGGCGCAGGCGCGGAGGTGCGAAGTATTTTACGCGGTGATTACGGGTCGTTCGAACCTTGCCCGGGGACCCCGCGCGTGCATAACGTGTTACACTAAGACGCCCCGGGAGGTTGGACTTGGACATCGTACTTCGCCTTGAGAGCCAGCGCCTCGCCGAAGAGGTCTATGCGCTGATCCAGCAACTGGATCCGGCCGTTTGGCGCGCTGAGTTCGCCGAGGCCGCCGAGCAGCGAATCGAGAGCATCAAGGCGCGGGCGGCGGCCCTCATCGCCGAGTTCACACGGCGCCGCGACGAGCTCGGGCTGCCGGGGGTCGAGGACGCCCTGCGACGGGTCAACGAGATCGCCGACGAGATGTCCCGCCGCGCGCAGGACGCCCGCCGCGAGTTCAGCGACAAGGCCGGCGAGATGAGGCGCCGTGCCAAGCTGGCGCGGCGCGAGTGGCGCGCCGGTTTCAAGCGGCTCCAGCCTGCTTACGGCGAGCTCGCCGGCCGCCTCGGCTCCATTCAGGTCGAGGTCCCGAAGCTGCGGCCGACCAACCTCAAGCGCAGCCTCGTCCACGCTCTCAGCGGCGTGCTGGCCCTGGTCTCGATCCAGTTCTTCATGAACCGCACCGGCCTGATCATCACCGCCGGCTCGCTCGCCGTCGTGGCCGTGGTGCTCGAGATCGGTCGCCGCATCTCGCCCCCCCTGAACGCGGCGCTGATGCGCGGCCTCGGCCCCATCGCCCACCCCCACGAGTACACCCGCATCAACTCGGCCACCTGGTACGCCACCGCGCTGCTGATCTTGTCGGTGACCCTCCCCGACCTCGTGGCGGCGTCCGTCGCCGTCCTGGTCCTCGCCCTCGCGGACCCCGCGGCGGCCACGATCGGCCGTCGCTTCGGCCGCGTGAAGCTCTTCGCCAATCGCTCGCTCGAGGGCTCGCTCACCTTCTTGGTGGTCGCCTTCCTCGCGACCCTCGGCGTGCTCGGCAACTTCGGCCCGGACATGCTCAGCTTCGGCGCGGCCACGGCCGTCGCCGGCATCGCCGCCCTCGTCGGCGCCCTGGTCGAGCTGTTCACCCGCGGCATCGACGACAACTTCACGATCCCGCTGGGCGTGGGGTTCGCGACCTACGGGGCGCTCGCGCTCTTCGTCTGAGAGGGTCCTGCGGCTCACGCCCCTAGCTCGGTGGGGGCGTCCGGCACAGCATCTGCGCCCGCCCGGCGAGGTCGCTGCGCAGTGAGCCCGCGTCGCTCGGGTGTACCGGCGTCGCCATGAGGCGCGCTCGCCCGGCGCCCAAGACCTCGATGTGCACCACCGCCGCCGCGTAGGCGTAGGCGCTGAGGTAGGCCTCGTCCCGCAAGGCGCTGACGGCTTGTTCCACGGGCACGTCTTGGCGCAGCGGGACCTCGACGCTGACCGGCAGCGAGGGGCCGCCCAGGATGGGCGTCTGGACGGTCTCAGTGACAAAACGACGCGATGGTACATGAAGAATCGAGCCCTCACGCGTGCGGACGCAGATGCGCGTGAGCTCGATCTGCTCGACCACGCCGCGGACCTCGCCGAGCTGGATCTCGGAGCCCATCTCGAAGGGCCGCGAGAAGACCAGCGAGATGCCCCCGGCGACGTTTTTCAGCGGCTCCAGCCCCCAGATGGTCGCGACGCCGCCGACAAACAGGCCCAGCACGAGCGCCGACACCGGGTTGGTCGCGTGCAGTGGCGCGAACACCCCGAAGAGCCCGGCCAACCCGAGCACCGAGCGCGTCATCGGGCGCGCCCACGCGAGCGTGCGGCCCTTGTCGTGGCCCTTGCGCCACGCGCGCATCACCACCCGCGTGACGAGGCGGTCGACGAGCAGGAGCACGACGCCGATGAGGAGCGACCGCGCGAGCAGGGTCAGCAGCGGCCAGTCCGTCCAGCGCGCCAGCGCCGCGGCGATGGCGGAGTCTTGCACTAGGAGCCTCCGATGTGGCGGGTCTCGAGCAGGAGGTTTCGCGCGTGGAGCTGGTCCCAGACGTGCCGCCAGACCGGTGGCCACACGCGAAAGCGGCCTTGGTCTCGGATGGCGACGAGCAGATGCGCGGTCTCGAGAAAGGAGATGGCCGCCAGCGCGCGGGCCTTGGTCCAGTGCAGCGCCTCGGCGACCTCGGCCTCGGCGACGGTCCCCGACAGCATCGCCACCGCCAGCACATGCCAGGCGTCGCGGCCCAACCCGTCAAACCAGCTCACATCCAGCGGCGCGATGGGCGCGAGGTGCACGGTGTCGCCCTCGACCCGCTCGACGGCGTTGAGCCACAGCGCCAGCGCGTCGCGGATGTTGCCGCCGCTGGCCCGGGCGAGGTCGGCGTAGAAGGCGGCGCGGCGCTCCACGGGCGCCCGGCGGCGGCGCAGCGCGCGGCTGAGGGCGCCCTTGCGCGTGGGCGGACAGGCGACCCGGAACCCGGCGAGGCTGCAGCGCGCCTGGATGACCTCGTCGAGCGTCGGCCCGTCGACGCGCGGGAAATGCACGTGGTCGGTGAACCAGCTACGCAGCCCGAGGATCTCGTCGAGCAGGCGCGCGGTCGGCTCGGCGATGACGACCACCCAGCAGACCTGGCTGCGCGTGGCGGCGATGAGCCGCAGCAGCCGGCGGATATGGGCCAACCCGGCGGCGGTGCGCGTGAAGGCGTGCTCGACGCCATCGAGCAACAGCACCGGCCGCCGCGCGCCGAGCAGCTCCTCGACGCTGTCCCAGTCCTTGACCTCGTACCCGTCCATGGCCGCGCCGATGGCGCCAGCGAAACCAGCCTCGGTGCGGCCCAGCGCGTCGATGGCGACGGTGATGATCGGGCGCCCCGCCGCGCGCTTGAGCGTCATGCGGACGATGCTGGTCTTCCCGCTGCCCTCGGCCCCCGTGACCAAGATCGCCGCGGGCGCGCCGTTTTCGAAGTCTTGGAAGCTCGCCTCGATCGTGGCGATCTGCCGGCTCGCCCCGACGGGCGCCTGCGGGATGTCGAAGGCGCGCGTGTCGAAGAGCTGGGCGAGCACGTACGGGACGCTGGCCTGCTGCTCGCGGCTGACCGACAGCCCCTGGACCGCAGCGGCGATGGCGTGCGGGTCGAGGGTCGAGTCCACCCGCGAGCGCACCCGCCGGCTGCCGCCGTCCAAGCGCAGGGCCTCCAAGCTGAACGAGCCGGCGGCGCGAAGGCCCTCGCGGCTGAGCGCGACGCCCCGCTTCAACGCGTCGCCCGCCGCCCGCAGCGCCAGGCGCACCCGCTGGCGCCCAGGGATGCCGCGGCCCGCACGGCGGCGCTCGGCGTGCGCGCCGACGCGCTCCAACGAGTCGGCGATGGACGAGCGGATCGACTCCGCGACCGCCTCCGACGCGGCCTTCATCTCGGCCTGCACCGTGGCCACGCGCACGCTGGCGTCGGTCAACGTCCGGCTGGCGCGCCGGAGGATCACGCGCTTGCGCGCCAAGGGGGCATCGGCCGCGTCGACCTCCGCCAGCGTGGTCGCCAGGCGATGCACCATCACCCCGGCCATCTCGCCCAGGCCCTGGATCGCCCGGTTCAGGACGTGTTCGGCCGCCTCGCGGGCGTCGTTGAGCCAGTAGAGCTCGCCCGCGAGGTACTGCTCGGCGACCGCGCGCAGCGGCACCTGGTCGACGTCGATGTCCTCGGGGCCGTCGACCCCGTCGAAGTCCAACCCGCCCGGAGTGGCCCGAACGCTCACGGGCACTTCGATGAGCAGGGAACGGATCGCCAGCCCGATCTCCTCCACGGATGATGCGATGCCGCTCTCGCCCTGAATCTTGCGAATACTGGGCAGCATCTCTCTGACCATACCGAATTCGACGCGATGCAGCGCGGCGGCCAGCCGGTCGCGGATGCCATGGCCCTCGGAGTCGGCCGAGGTCTCCGCGATCTCGGCGCAGACGGCCGCCAAGCGCTCGCCGATGGCGCTGATCACCGCCTCCACCTCGGCCTGCCGTCCGAGCCAGGCCCCGATCGACTCGTCCGACGCTCGCTGAACGCGCGCCGACAGGGCAGCCAGCCGCGTGTGGATCTCCGCCCGCCCCGCGACGCCCTCCAGCACCTCGTCCCAACGCTCGCCGTCCTCCGCGAGGCGCCCGAGGGCGCGGTCCACATCGGCGGCGACGCGCTGATAACGCAGCTTTCGTCGAGGCATCGCCGGGGTGCCGGCGTAGCGGAGCACATGCCCCGCGTTGGCGCTGGCCCGCGACGTCACCGAGAGCAGCTTGGTGCGCATCGCGGCCGCGGCGGCGTCGACCCAGATCCTGTCCCGGTCGACCGCGCGTTCCACAGCGGCCGGGCCCTGCGCGAGCAGCTTCGCGCGGAGCAACCCCTGATGCCGGATGCGCTCGGCCTCAAACCGTGCGAGGCGCGCGTGCAGCTCGGCGACCACCGGCACCACGTGCCCCTCCAGGCGCATCCGCACGGCCATGCGCACGGGCACCACGCGGGTCTTGCCGACCGGGTGGAAGACGCGCCAAACCCTCAGGCGGAATCTACCAAATCCGCTCATGGCGACCGACGGCGCGTGGAGGTGGGGCAAGACCTCCGCCTCGCGGCTGACCGGCAGCGTATCCAGGCGGTTGCGCAGGTCTCGGAGCGCCTCCCACAGCTTGCTGGCCGCCGGCTGTAGGGCGATGGCCGTCGGGCGCTCGAGGCCTTGCAGGCGCTCGCCCGGCTCCACCGCGATCGCGCTCTCGAAGGTGACCAGGCGCGCGCGGGCGGCGTCCAACCAAGGCCCGATGACGGTCTCGTCGACCTGACGCGCGAAGGCGTCGAGGTGCTGAGACACCGTGTCCATCACCTCGCGCAGGCCCGCGTCGACGGGGCCGGGGAGCGCGACGTCATCGAAGGGGTCCGGCGAGCTCGCCGGGCTGCCGTTGGTCTTCGCGCCCTCGAGCGAGCCGTTGAGGGTCCGGCGGAGCAGCACGGGGCCGACCAGCAGGTTCATGGAGATGAGCACGGTCGCGACCTGGCCCAGGGGCTCGGCGAGGTCGGGGAGCGCCTCCTGGGCGACCAGCAGCAGGCCCAACGCGACGCCGGCCTGGCTGATGAGGCCGGGCCACAGGTTGTTGGCGAAGGCCGCGCTCTCGCCAGCGACCGCCGAGCCCAAGCGCGTCGCGGTGAACATCACGGCGCCGCGGACCGCGAAGAGCAGCAATCCCAAGGGCAGGACGGCATACGCCGCCCGCAGATCCAGCCCGGCTCCCACGGTGGAGAAGAAGATGATGAAGACCGGAAGCGCCAGCAATGACAGGGGTTTGTGCAGGTCGTGGGCGTACTTGCTGAAGTTGGCGACGGTGAAGCCCGCGGCGAGAAAGACCAGCAGCATCTTGAGGTGCAAAAGCTCGCTGATCTGGTTGACGGCGTAGCCCAGCACCACGATGACCAGCACCAGCTCCCAGCGAACCCAGCGCAACCACGCGATGAGCAGGCCGCCCAAGATGACGCCGGCGACCAGCGAGGTGCCGACTTTGACCGCGACGTCGGTGAAGACGGCGAGCTCGATGGTGGCGCCCTCGGTGGTCAGGACGCGGGCCAGCGCGATGGAGACCGCGAGCATCACGATCATCACGACGTCTTTGAAGACGGAGAGGCCCAGCACGAGGTCGGCGACCCTGTTCTTGATGCCGCTCTCGGAGATGACGGCGACGGAGACGGCGGGGGAGGTGCCGACCGAGAGCGCGCCCAAGCAGGCGGCGAGGCCGATGGCTGAGCCCAGGGAGAGCGCGTCGCCGCCGGGCAGGAGGCCGCGAGCGAGCAGGAAGGTCCCGCCCACCGCGAGCCAGGCCAGCGGGATCTTGAAAGCGACGATGGAGAGCAGGGTTTTTGCGACGCGGCGGATGGCGGCGATCTTGAGCTCGAGGCCGGCCTCCAGGGCGATGAGGGCGAGGGCGAGGGTGTTGAAGACCTTCATCTCGACGACGACCGCGGGGCTCACCAGGCCGGCGACTTGGGGGCCGGCGATGATGCCGGCGACGATGTAGCCGGTGACGCGGGGGATGCCGAAGGAGTCGGCGATCTCGGCCAGGGCGTGGGCGGCGAGGATGACGAAGCCGATGGCGGCGAAGGTGAGGGCGTCGAGGCCGGTGGCCGCGGCCGTGTCGCCGCTGAGGGCTTTCACCGCCAGCATCGTGGCGACGAGGACGAGGAGGAGGAAGACGCGCTTCATGCGCGCGCTCCGTCGGCGGCGGCGGCGGCGGCGGCGGGGCCCTGACGGCCGGTCTCGCCGACGTCGCGGAGCATGCGGCGGAGCAGGGGACCGGCCCAGAGGTCGTTGACGACCGCGCTGGCCAAGAGCGCGGTGACGACGATGTCGGCGAGGAGGCCCTCGTCGATGAGGGCGAGGTTGACGGCGATGGCGGCCGTGAGCGCCGATTGACCGAGCAGGCCGCGGCCGACGCCCAGGTGTTGAACGGACAGCTCGTGGTGAAAGCGCACGAGCGTGTCGCAGGTGGCGCGCAGGACGAAGGCGCGGATGACGATAAAGCCGACCGGGACGAACCAGAAGAAGAGCGGGATGGGGCGCCACATGGCGCCGGCGAGGAGCATCAGGAGGACGGCGGCGGGGCCGTCGAGGCGGCGGACGGCGGCGGCGACGCGGTCGCCGGCGGGCGAGATGTTGGCGACGGTGG
>CAZNZH010000113.1:0-10742 GCA_964577445.1 uncultured Myxococcales bacterium | reverse complement strand
GCTGATGACGCTGCCCGCGGAGCCGGCCGCCTACCTGGATGCGCACGCCGAGAGCGCGGGCCCGACCGTGGCGTCGTCCGGCGAGGTGACGCCTGAGTTTTCGGAGGCTCTCGACGCCGCGGTGGCGCGCGCCGCCAAGCTGACCGCGGCCCTGGCGGCCGACGACCTCGAGGCCGCCCGCGGGCTCGCCGGGCCCCTGGCCGAAGCCGTCGCAGACGCCGCCGCCGCCGCGCCGAAGCCCCTTGACCCGGCGGTCACGGAGGCCGCCGAGTCGATGCGCGCCGCCAGCACCTTGGCCACCCTGCGCGAAGGGCTGGGGCGCTTCATGGACGGCATCGAGCCCACCCTCCGGGCCTACGGAGGCGGGCTCAGCCGCCCTTGGGAGATGGTGCGATGCCCGATGGCCCGAGACGGCGCAGGAGCCGTGTGGATTCAACAACCTGGAGAGGTGGCAAACCCGTACTTCGGCGCGTCGATGTTGCGATGCGGTGACGTCGAGCTGCGCGGCGCTCCCCAAGGCGGTGCCCCATGATCGGCTTTTTTCGACGGCTCCTGGACACGCGCCTGGTCGCGGTCCTCCTCGTCGCCGTCTTCGCCATCGCGGGCCTCTCGTCGGCGCCCTTCGACTGGGATCTCCCTGGGATCCCGCGCTCGCCGCTGCCCGTCGACGCCATCCCCGACTACGGCGAGGCCCAGCAGATCGTCTACACGCCCTGGCCCGGCCGCAGCCCCACCGACATCGAAGACCAGGTCACCTACCCCCTGACCGTCGCGCTCTTAGGCATCCCCGGCGTGCGCACGGTGCGCGGCACCTCGATGTTCGGCGCCTCGATGATCCAGGTGCTGCTGGACGACGGCGTCGACTTCTACTGGGGCCGCGCGCGCCTGCTCGAGAAGCTGTCGAGCCTCCCCGCCGAGCTGCTCCCGGCCGGCGTCAAACCCGCCCTGGGTCCCGACGCGACGGCCCTGGGGCAGATCTTCTGGTACACGCTGGAGGGCCGCGACCCCGAGGGCCGCCCAGCCGGCGGGTTCTCCCTGGCCGAGCTCCGCGCGCTCCAGGACTTCCAGGTGGCCCCGACCCTGGCGAGCGCGCCCGGCATCGCCGAGGTCGCCAGCGTCGGCGGCTACGTCCAGGAGTATCAGATCGACCTGGACCCGGCAGCGCTTGAGTCCTACGGCGTGCGCCTGGACCAGGTGATCGCGGCCATCCAGCGCTCCAACCGCGACGTCGGCGCCCGCACCATCGAGGTCAACCGCGTCGAGTACGTGGTGCGCGGCCTCGGAAAGCTCGGCACCGGCGACGTCGTCCGCGAGATCGAGGAGATCGCCGTCCGCGCCGAGGCCGGCGTGCCCCTGCGCGTCAAAGACCTCGGCGTGGTCCACCGCGGCCCGGCACTCCGCCGCGGCGTCTTGGACAAAGATGGCGCCGAGGCCGTCGGCGGCGTCGCCGTCGCCCGCTACGGCGGCAGCCCCATCGCGGCCCTCACCGGCCTGCGCGACCGCATCGCCGAGATCGCCCCGTCGCTCCCCGAGCGCGTCCTCGCCGACGGCACCCGCTCCCGCGTGACCATCGTCCCCTTCTACGACCGCACCGAGCTCATCGGCGAGACCCTGTCGACCCTGGACCAGGCGCTCACCGACGAGCTGCTGGTGACCATCTTGGTCATCTTGGTGATGCTGCTGGACCTGCGCTCGTCGTTTCTGGTCGCCGGGCTCTTGCCCCTGGCCGTCCTGATGACCTTCGTCGGCATGCGCATGCTGGGCATCGACGCCAACCTGCTCTCCCTCGCGGGCATCGCCATCGCCATCGGCACCATGGTCGACATGGGCATCGTGGTGACCGAGAACATCGTCCAACACATAGCCATGGCCCCACCTGACGAGCCCCGCCGCGAGACCATCGCCCGCGCGGTCTCCGAGGTCGCCGGCGCGGTGACCACCGCGGTCGGCACCACGGTCCTGAGCTTTCTGCCGGTCTTCGCGCTCCAAGCCGCCGAGGGCCGCCTCTTTCAGCCGCTGGCGTGGACGAAGACCCTGGCGCTGCTCGCCTCTTTGGTGGTCGCGCTCTTCGTCCTGCCCGTCGTCGCGACGTCGCTGTGGCCCCGCCTCCCGCCCCGCTTCGCGCCGCCACGCCTCCCGCTGTGGGTCCGCCTCGCCGGCGCCCTCGGCGCGGCCCTGGTCGCGGCCGTGCTCCTGGCTCGCCACTGGATGCCGCTGGGCGCCGGCACCGGCGAGCTCGCCAACGCGGTCTTCGTCATCGCCTTGCTCGGCGGCCTCCTCGGCGGCCTGGCCGCCTTTCAGCGCATCTACCCGACCCTCCTCACCCTCGCGCTGCGCCACAAGGCCGCGTTCCTCACGCTGCCGTTGCTGCTGGTCTTCGCCGGCCTCACCGCCTGGCTCGGCGCCTCGACCACCTTGGGCTGGCTGCCCGACCGCTTCACCGCTGGCATCCGCGAGCGCATGCCGGGCCTCGAGTCCGAGTTCATGCCGCACCTCGACGAGGGCAGCTTCCTCTACATGCCCTCCGCGATGCCCCACGCCTCCATCGGCGCCGTCCACGAGGCCATGGCCGCCGTCGACCGCGCCATCGCGTCGCTGCCCGAGGTCGCCCACGCCACGGGCAAGCTCGGCCGCGTCGAGTCCGCCCTGGACCCGGCCCCCATCTCGATGATCGAGACCATCATCACGCTCGAGCCCGAGTGGGGCGAGGACGCCGACGGCAACCGCGTGCGCAACTGGCGCCCGGAGATCCGCACGCCCAGCGACGTGTGGGACGCCATCGTCGCGGTGGCCAAGACCCCGGAGCTCACCTCCGCGCCGCGCCTTCAGCCCATCGAGACGCGCATCGTGATGCTCCAGACCGGCATGCGCGGCTCCATGGGCGTCAAGGTGCGCGGCCCCGATCTCGAGAGCCTCGACGCCTTCGCCCGCGGCGTCGAGCGGGTGCTGTCAGCCCAGCCCGAGATCGCGCCCGGCTCCGTCGTCGCGGACCGCGTGGTGGGCACCCCCTATCTCGAGATCCACCCCGACCGCACAGCGCTCGGCCGCCACGGCTTGCAGATCGAGGATCTCCAGGAGGTCATCGAGGTCGCCATCGGCGGCAAGGCGCTGACCCGCACCATCGAGGGCCGCGAAAACTACCCGGTGCGCGTGCGCTACCCCGCCGAGCTGCGCTCGAGCCCAGACGAGATCGCCGCGATCCGCATCGCCACGCCCGCGGGCGCTCAGATCCCGCTCGGTGAGGTCGCCGCGGTCGAGTTCGCGCGCGGGCCGCAGATGATCCGCAGCGAAGACACGTTCAAAGCCGCGTACGTGACCTTCGGCGCCGCCAAGGGTCGCGCCGAGATGACCGTGGTCGACGCGGCCCGGGCCGCCCTCAAGAGCGCCATCGCCGACGGCAGCCTCACGACGCCCCACGGCGTCACCTGGAACCTCGCCGGCACCTGGGAGGCCAAGGTGCGCAGCGACGAGCGCCTCGCCGTCCTCATCCCGCTGGCCCTGGTGCTGATCTACGTCATCTTGCACCTGCAGTTTCGCTCGACCGCCACCACCCTGATGGTGTTCTCCGGCGTGGTCGTGGCGGCCTCGGGAGCCTTCTTGGCGCTGTGGGCGTGGGGGCAGCCGTGGTTTTTGGACTTCACGGTCTTCGGCCACCACATGGGCGAGATATTCCAGACCCGGCCGATGAACCTGTCGGTCGCCGTCTGGGTCGGCTTCATCGCCCTGGTGGGCATCGCCACCGACGACGGCGTGGTCATGGCGACCTACCTCGACCAGCGGTTTCGTCAGGCGCCGCCTCGCTCCAAGGCGGAGATCACCTCCGCGGTGCTGGACGCCGGGCGGCGCCGCATCCGGCCCTGCTTGATGACGACCGCGACCACGGTCTTGGCGTTGCTGCCCGTGCTGACCAACCGCGGCCGCGGTGCCGACGTGATGATCCCGATGGCGATCCCGGCCTTCGGCGGCATGGCCTTCGAGCTGCTTACGCTCTTCGTCGTGCCGGTGCTATATGCCGGGTGGCACGGGCTGTGGCTGCGTGTGCCCGCGGTGGCCCCCGATGATGACGCCGCCGGGCCCGACTCCCCTGGTCCGGCGACGACCGGTCCCGATCCTTCCGGCGCCGACGCGCCCATTGCACCCCAAAGCGAGGTTTGAACCATGCGATTCGCGACACTGAAGACCACGATGGCGGCCCTGTCCGGGCTGATGCTGCTCTCCCCCGTGGCGTGCGGGGCGCGAGACGGCGGCGCGGCGGCGACCGGTGCGGCGGAGGCGCCTGCCGCGGCGGAGGCGCCGGTGGTCGCGGAGGCAACCAAGGCGCCCGCGCACCCCGTGACCGACGGCTACGACGCGACGCGCGCCGGGCTGGCCGCTGACGACGTCGACAAGGCGAAGGTGGCGGCGGCCGCCCTGGCGAAGGCGGCTGAGGCCGAGGCGGCCAAGGCGCAGGGCGCGGCGAAGGCTCCGATCGAGGCGGTCGCCGCGCAGGCCCAGCGGGTGGCGGAGGCGGCGAACATCTCGGAGGCGCGGATGGCGTTTGGCGAGATGTCGAAGGCGTTCATCGGCTGGGTGGACGCCGAGCCGACGGTCGGCGAGGGCCTGCACGCGTTCATGTGCCCGATGGCGAAGGGCTACAAGAAGTGGGTGGAGCAGCGGGAGACGATGGCCAACCCGTACATGGGCAAGTCGATGCTCGAGTGCGGCGCCGCGGCTGAGATGAAGCCGTGATCGAGCACGGGGCGAGCGGGGGGCACGGCGCGTGCTGTGCCCACGAGTCCGGCGCGGGCCACGGCGACGCGGCGGCCAAGGACCCGGTGTGCGGGATGACGCCGAAGCCCGACACGCCGCACCGGGTCGAACACCTCGGTACCACCTACCTTTTTTGCGGCGCTGGGTGTGCGAAGCGCTTCGGGGAGGCGCCCGAGAAGTACCTCGACAGCGGGGCGAAGGCGGCGGCGGCGGCGGAGGTCGCGGCGAAGGCGGCGCCGGGGACCATGTGGGTGTGCCCGATGGACCCCGAGGTGCGCGAGCCCAAGCCGGGGAGCTGCCCGAAGTGCGGGATGGCGCTGGAGCCCGAGACGCCCCAGGCCGAGGCGGGCGAGGACCCCGAGCTGCGCGACATGACGTGGCGATTCGGGGTGGCGGCGGCCCTCACGGCGCCGCTGTTGGCCGTGGCGATGGGCGACATGCTGCCGGGTCAGCCCGTGAGCGCCGCGCTGCCGAGCGGGGCCAGGCCGTGGATCGAGCTGGCGCTGGCGACGCCGGTGGTGTTCTACGCCGGTGCTCCGCTGCTGGTTCGGGCGTGGCGCAGCGTCGCGACGTGGAACCTCAACATGTTCACGCTGATCGGCATCGGCGTGCTGGTGGCCTTTGGGGCGTCGCTGGTGTCGGTGATGGCGCCGGGGTTGGTGCCCGAGGCGTTCACCAGCCACGGGCAGGCGCCGCTCTATTTCGAGTCGGCCGCGGTCATCGTCGCGCTGGTGTTGCTGGGCCAGGTGCTGGAGCTGCGGGCCCGCGCGCGGACAGGCGACGCGCTGAGATCGCTGATGCAGCTCGCCCCGGAGACCGCGCGCCGGATCTCGGGCGATGGCGTCGAGGCCGAGGTGCCCCTGGCGCAGGTCCATGTGGGCGACCGGCTGCGGGTGCGGCCCGGCGGGCGCGTGCCGGTGGACGGTGTGGTCGTCGAGGGGCGAAGCCACGTGGACACGTCGATGGTCACTGGGGAATCGGTGCCTGTGTCCGTGGAGGCCGGCGACGCGGTGATCGGCGGGACGGTGAACACGACCGGCGCCTTCGTGATGGAGGCGACCCAGGTCGGGGCGGACACGCTCTTGTCGCGGATCGTGTCGCTGGTGGCGCGGGCGCAGCGCAGCCGGGCGCCGGTGCAGGCCGTGGCCGACCGGGTGGCCGGGTGGTTCGTGCCGGCCGTGGTGCTGGCGGCGGTCGCGGCGTTCGTCATCTGGATGCTCGTGGGGCCCGAGCCGCGCTTCGGCCACGCGCTGGTGAGCGCGATCTCGGTGTTGATCATCGCGTGTCCGTGCGCGCTGGGGTTGGCGACGCCGGTCAGCATCACGGTGGCCATGGGGCGCGGGGCCAGCGCGGGCGTGCTCTTTCGCGACGCGCAGGCCATCGAGGCGATGCGGAAGATCGACACCTTGGTGGTCGACAAGACCGGGACGCTGACCGAGGGGCGGCCGCGGGTCGTGGGGGTCCACGCGGCGGGGGGCTTCACGTCCGAAGAGGTGCTGGCGCTGGCGGCGTCGCTGGAGCGGTCGAGCGAGCACCCGCTGGCGGAGGCCGTCGTGGCGGGGGCTGAGGAGCGGGGCCTGAAGGCGAACGGCGCGGTGACGGAGTTCGCGTCGACGACGGGGCAGGGGGTCGCGGGCAAGGTCGACGGCCGCGCGGTGCGGGTGGGCAATCGCGCCCACATGGAGGCCGCGGGCGTGGACATCGGCGGGCTCGGCGAGGCGACGGAGGCGTTTCGGCGCGACGGGCGCACGGCCTTTCGGGTGGCCATCGACGGGAAGGCGGCGGGGGTCATCGCGGTCGCCGACCCGGTGAAAGGCACGACGCTGACGACGATTCGCGCGTTGCAGGCTCAGGGGTTGCGGGTGGTGATGGTCACCGGCGACAACGAGACGACCGCCCGCGCGGTCGCGGCGCATCTGGGGATTACCGAGGTCCACGCGGGCGTGATGCCCGCGGGCAAGGGCGACATCGTCGCGCGGCTTCAGGCCGAGGGGCGGGTGGTCGCGGTGGCGGGCGACGGCGTCAACGACGCGCCGGCGCTGGCTCTGGCCGACGTGGGCATCGCCATGGGGACAGGGACGGATGTGGCGATGGAGACCGCCGGGATCACGCTGATCTCGGGCGACCTGAGCGGCATCTTGCGGGCGCGGCGGCTGTCGGCGGCGACCATGCGAAACATCCACCAGAACCTGTTCTTCGCGTTTATTTACAATGGCTTGGGCGTACCTGTCGCGGCCGGGGTGCTCTACCCGGTGTTCGGGCTGCTGCTGTCGCCGATGATCGCGGCGGCCGCGATGAGCACCAGCTCGGTGTCGGTCATCGCCAACGCGCTGCGGCTCAGGCGCGTGCGGCTGTGACCGTGACTCGCCGGGCGCCGCGGCGCTGCGCCGCCTCCGCGAGTTCTGCCAGTTCTTGCGTGCGTAATTAGGAAAAACACCGTGAGCAGCGCCCGCTGGTCTGCCGGCGGTCGCTTCAATCGCCGGCGAGCGTCGCGGCGGCGTGCAGCAGCGTGACGCGCAGCGCGATTCGCAACGACTCGGCCGCGCCGGTCACCGTCGTCTCTTTCACCGGGTCGGCGGCCGCGATGCCGTGGCGCGGAATGGATGCGGCCGATGGTGCCATTTTTGCATTTATTCTTCTGGGTCATGCGGTATGGTGCGTCGCCGTCGGATCCCGACTTTCCCGTTGGAAATAGCCGACTTGCAGTGCTGCGACGGGCCCAGTTTAGACGGGTGTGGCACAACGAAGATGACCGCCCCGCCCGGACCGGCTACCATGGCGTGGCCGCTCGCCGCCCTCTGGCTGATGGGCGCTAATGACTTATGCCTGCGGCATCGCTGTCGCTCTGTGGGCTGACGCACGATGACCGAGATGAGCTTTGACGAGGCGCTCCGTGTGCTGGGTGTGCAGCGCACCGCGGGGCCGGCAGCGGCGCAGCGCGCTTACGAGAAGCTCGTGCTTCGCTGTGGTCCGGGCGTGCCGCAGGAGGTGCGCGAGCAGCTCGAGCAGGCGTGGAGGCGGGTTGAGCACCCAGCCTCGTGGCCGACCTCGGCGTTCGACGAGGTGGTCGCGGAGCAGCGGCCCACCGCGCAGCCGGCCGATCGCCAGGGCGACCGCAAGCGCCCCGTCACCGACTTCCTGCGGGCGCGTCTGGACGCGCGGCGGCGCTTGGCCCAGGCGTCTTTGGGGTCGGCGGGGCCGGGCCCGGCCAACGCGGCCCCGGTGGCGGCGTCTCAAGACCCGAAGGTCTTGGAGCTCGTCGAGGCGGTCGCTGCCCGGTCCGTGGCCGTGGACTCGGAGGAGCTGCTCGCGACCCTGGACCGCGGCCAGGTCGACGGCGCGATGAGCGCCCTGCGCGCGCTGCTGGCGGCCGGCGAGCTCGAGACGCTCGGGCATCTCGCGGCGGGGTTATTGGAGCAGATGTGCGAGCGGCCCGATCGCGAGTGGTTCGAGCCGAAGACGCTGCTCCGCCTGACCCTCCGCTTGCACGCGGCCGTGCGTTCGAATCCAGAGGCGCTCGGCGCGGCCAGCGACATCCAGAAGGCGCTGGACCGCTACAAACGATCGGCCGGAAACCGGCGCGTGGCGTACGACATCCAGACCTCGGCGCGCTGGCGCTGGTGCAGTGAGTTGGCGGCTCTGGGGCCGGATTTCCCGGCCGAGGCGCGGGCCCTCATCGCCGAAGCGACGGCGCGCGGCGGCGCTCACGAGGCGAAAGCCCTGTTGGACCTGTGGCTTCGAAAAAACCGGGCCCTCGGGGTCGCGGTCGCGGCGAAGCTGCGCTTGGCGTGCCCGTCTTTGGCCGAGCTCTACTCCGACGTGCTCCCCGGGGCCGAATCGGGCCCGGAGCGAGCCGCGCAGACGGCGCCCCGGCCCGCGGGCGCTGTGTCACGGTCGATGACCCCGGTGCGGCCGATCGCTCGAGCGAAGGCCGGGTCCCGCCTGCTCAGCATGCTGGGCGATGTACCGACCTGGCTGTGGGGGGTTGTCGCGCTGGCCGCGGTGGCCGGGGTCGCTGCGCCGCGGCTCATGGGGCCGCCCCCGTCCCACAGCCCGTTCGCGGCGGATCTGGCCTTCGCGCGCGAGCACCTGTGCGCCGCGTTCGGTCAGGGCTCGCCCGGCTGCTCGTGGGCGGCGGTCGTGACCGACGGGCTTGAGCGCGGGGATTGCGAGATGGTCGGCAACGCGCTGCCCCGCCTGTCAGCGGACCTCAAGATGCTCGAGCTGTCCGGTGGCGCGCGCCAACACGCCTCGGCGGCGGCGGCGAAGATGGACAGCCCCCACGCCGTGGTGGGGCGCCTGGCCGCCCTCCAACAGGCGAGCTGCGCTCAGCCGTAGGTCGGCTGGTCACGGCGCAGCACTTCCCCAGGTGGAAGGCGCCGGCCCGAGCACGACGCGTAGGACGCCGCCACCCGCGAGCGCGGCGTGGTCGATGCGCGGTGCGCTGATGGGTACGCCGTTGAGGCTGACGGACTGGATGTAGCGGTCGTCTGGGTTGTCACGCGGGGCCTCGATCGTGAGCGGCTTGCCGGGGTACCACCCGGGGTGCAGGTGGATGGTGGCGCGTTCAAAGAGCGGCGCGCCGAGCTCCCACGTCGGGTCGCCGGGCGCCAGCGGATACAGGCCGAGCGACGCCAACACGTACCACGCAGACATGGAGCCAGCGTCGTCGTTGCCCGGCAGGCCGCCCGGATCGTCGCCATAGTGCTCGGCCAGCACGCGGCGGACACGGTCTTGGGTCCGCCACGGGGCGCCGGCGGCGTTGTAGAGCCAGGGGATGTGAAAGCTCGGCTGGTTCGAGGGGTCGTAGTGCCCTTCATCGAAGAAGGCGTCCAGGCGCGCGATGAACGCGTCTCTTCCGTTCATGAGCGCGATGAGGCCCGGGACGTCGTGGGGCACGAAGAACGAGTAGATCCACGAGGAGGCCTCAGCGAAGTGATTCGCGTCGCTGGTGTCGGCCGGGTCGAAGGGCTCGATCCACGAGCCGTCGCCGTGCCGGCCCTGCATGAACCCGTACGCCGGGTTGAAGTGTTCGGCGTAGTTCTTGCCGCGCTCGTCAAACGCGTCGCGGGTCGCCTCATCGCCCATGGCCTCGGCGAAGCGGGCCGTGACCCAATCGTCATAAGCGTATTCGAGCGTCATGGAGGCGGATTGGGTCGGGTCGCACTCGCCGGGGACGTAGCCCTTGTCGATGTAGGCCGGGACGGTGCCGAGGTTGAAGTAGCCGCAGAGGCCATCCTCGCCCGGGTTGGGGTTGTCTTGCATGCCGGCCTTGACCATCGCCTCGAGCGCGAGCGCGCCGTCGAACCCGTGAAAACCGCGCCGCCACGCGTCGACCAGAATGGGGATGGCGTGGTTGCCGATCATCACGCGCGAGTAGCCGGTCGCGCTCCATGTGCACTTGGGAAGCCAGCCGCCCTGCTGGTAGCGCAGCAGTATCGACCGCGCGACCGGCTCGCGTGTCTCGGGCTCGGTGAGAGACGCGAGGGGGTGGCTGGTGCGGAAGGTGTCCCACATGCACCAATCGTCCGTGTAGAACGGGAAGCCGGCGTCGCGGACGGTCTCGGGTTTGCCGCTGGTGGGGCTCTGGAAGGCCCCGTCGGCTTCCGTGGCGTCCGTGGGCTGAAACATCGAGTGGTAGAGCGCGGTGTAAAAGATGCGCCGATCGCGCTCGGAGCCCTCCACCTGCACGCGGTTGAGTCGCGTGTTCCACTCGGCGCGGGCCGCCTGGCGGACGGCGTCGAAGTCGCGGTCGCCGAGGTCGGTCGCGAGGTTGAGGCGGGCGTGTTCGACGTCGATCAGTGAGATCCCCACTCGCAGCTCGATGGTCTCGTCGGCGGCTGTCGCCCACTCGCCGAAGCCGACGAGTCGCGGGCCCTCGACGGCGACGACGTCGCTGGCGGCGGCTCCGGCGGGGGTCGACAGGCCGGCCGCGTCGAAGGGGCGCGAGGCCTCGATTCGGAAGTAGACGCGCATCTCGCCGGTGGTGCCGT
>CAZNZH010000112.1:0-10755 GCA_964577445.1 uncultured Myxococcales bacterium | reverse complement strand
CCCACAGCGCGCGGGCCCAGCGGCTGGCCAGCGCGCTGTGGGCCGGGCTCTACGTCATCTCCCGGTGGTTCGGTGCGACGCCGGACCCGCGCGTGATGGACAGCTTGCGCCCGAAGGGTGGCCGGGCCCGCGTGCTGATGTGGCTCCTGGCGGGAAACGGCGCCACGCCGCTGCGTCAACCCATGAGCCCACGGGAGGCGCAGCTCCTCGTCGGACCGCTGGTGGCGGACAGGATGAGCGGTCGCGGCGCGTGGGTCGTCGAGACCTTTCAACTGGTGTCCCGCGGCCGATTTTCACGTCGCAGGCGCTCATTGACCGAGTCGGTCGGGCCCGATTGACAGGCCGGGGTTCACGCCACTGGCGCGATTGGCGCGGGCGAGCGACCGCCGACGCCGCGACCTGCGAGACGTAGCCGGCTCGGCTTGGCCGGGCCTGATAAGCTCAGATCGCCCAGCTCAGATCGCCCGGCTCAGATCGCCCGGCTCAGATCGCCCAGCTCAGGTCGATCAGTTCAGGTCGATCTTCGAGCCCTTCACCGTCATGTTCGACGTGGACTTGATGTCCATCGTCGAGCCGGCCTTCTGCAGCCACGTCGTCCCCGACTCCAGGCCCACGGTCTTCGAAGCCTTCATCTTGATGTCTTTGGCTTCGATGTTCAGCGTGCCGTTCTTGCAGAGGATGTCGATGTCGCCGTCCTTCGTCTCGAGGATGATCTTCTTATTCTTCTCGTCGAAGTACAGGTACTCGTCGCCCTTCGAGTCGTAGATGGCGATGCCCTCGTTGCCGTCCTTGTCGTTGAGCACGATCGTGTGACCGCGCGCGGTCTTCAGCACGATCTTCTCGTTTTTTTCGTCCTTCGAGTCATCGAAGAGCAGCAGGTGGCCGGAGCGCGAGGCGAAGAAGCGCGCGTTGTTCTTGCCGTCCGAGGTCTTGTTGTCGCGGCAGGCGTTGGTGATGCCCAGATCGACGCCGAGCGGGTCGGTCGACGCTTTGGGGGCCTCGCCGCCCACCGGCTGCTTGTCCACGCCGTTCCACAGCGCCCCGATGACCACGGGGAAGCGGACGTCGCCGTGCTCGAACATGACGAGCACCTCGTCGTCGACCTCCGGCAGCGTGTAGAAGCCCCGCTTGAGGCCGGCCATCTGGGTGCTGACGCGCGCCCAACTGCTGGCGAAGTCCTCGCCGTCGCCTGAGCCCGGGTCGGTCGACCGAATCCACGGGAACTTCAGCTTGACGCGGTACTCGCCGTCCGGGTGCTTGTTGTCGGACACGATGCCAATAACGACGCCGTAGATCCGGCGTCCTGCGCTGCCTGCCCCGCCCATGACCATGTCGAGCACTCCCGATCAGTCTGGGACCGAATCCTAAGCGCCGCCCACCGAGACACCCAGAGCCTATCGGAAGACGGCCCGCCTCGCAATGTCCAGAGGTCCGTCGGCCAGGCGTCCGTCGGCCAGACGTCCGTCGGCCGGAGATCCGTCGGCGGCGCCCGCGCAGGGATCGGATGTTGGCGAGGCCGCCGACTTGGCATACACACAGCCCCGTCCTGCCTTCACGGGAGCCGTCGATGATCTGGACCGCGCTGCAAGCCCTGGCCTTGACCCTGCTCTTGACCTCGACGGCCGCCCACGCCGACGAGCCGCTACGGCCCTTCTTCCAGGCGCTCGAGCGCATCGAGAGCGGCGAGAGTGAAGGCGTCGTGCGCATCGCGTGGTGGGGTGACTCCGCCATCATCGCCGACGGCTACACCGGCGAGGTGCGCGCGCTCTTGCAGCAGCGGTTCGGCGACGCGGGGCCCGGCTTCATCTTGGCGGCGCCGGCCTTTGACGGCTACCTGCGGCGCGGGGTGCCGATGAAGCGGCAGGGCTGGGAGGTCTCGAACATCCTGATGGGCAACCGCTCCGACGGGCGCTACGGCTACGGCGGCGTGCTGTCGACGAGCTGGGGCGGGGCGACGACGACGTTTACGGCGGAGGGCGAGCCCTTCGAGCGGGTCGAGGTCTTCTACCGCCAGGGCCCCAAAGCTGGCGGGCTCCAGCTCTTCATCGACGGCGACCCCAAGCCCGCCGTGGAGCTGGCGGCGGGCGCGGGCAGCTCGGTGGCGGACGCCGTGTGGGCGCCCGAGATCGGTGCCGCGCGGCAGATCAAGGTGCGGGCGGCCGGCGGCGGGCTGGCCCAGGTCTACGGCGTGGCGCTCGAGCGCAAGGGCCCGGGCGTGACCCTGGACGCCCTCGGCATCTTGGGGCTGCGGGCGCGGCGCTGGCAGAACGCGGACGCCGAGCACCTCACCGGACAGCTCGAAAAACGCAGGCCCGACCTGCTCGTCTTGAACTTCGGCGGCAACGAGCGGGTGGACCCGGGGCTCTCCGCGGCGGCCCACGCCGACGAGATCGCCGAGGCCGTGCGAACCTTCAGGCGGGGGGCGCCCAAAGCCGCCTGCCTCATCGTGGGGCTCATCGTGCAGAGCGGCGGCGACGGGAAGATCGACCCGGCGCTGAAGAAGATCTACGCGGGCCAGCGCACCGCCGCCGAGCGCGAGGGCTGCGCGTTCCTCGACACCCTCGCGCTGATGGGGGGCGACGACGCGCTGGTGCAGGCGAAAAAGCGGCGGCTGATCGGGGCCGACGGCGCGCACCTGACGCCGAAGGGCCACGCGGCGGTCGGGCAGCTCATGGGCGGGTGGCTGCTCGAGCGCTACGACGGCTGGAAGACCGCCACGGCGTCCGCGCAGCCCGAGGCCCCCGCGGCGCCCTGACCTGGGCTCTTGGGCGGTCCGTAGCCGGGTCAGGCCGGGTCAGGCGTCGTCGGGCGGCGAGACCAGCGACGGCGCTGGGGGCAGGCGCCCCTCGACGGCCAGATGGCAGGCGACCTGGTGGCCGCCGGCCAGCGGCGTGAGCAGCGGCTCGACCTCGCGGCAGATCTGCTCGGCGTAGGGGCAGCGGGTGTGGAAGCGGCAGCCGCTGGGCGGGTTCATGGGGCTGGGGACGTCGCCTTCGAGCAGGATCCGCTTACGCTTTCGCTCGATGACCGGGTCGGGGATGGGCACCGCCGAGAGCAGCGCGCGGGTGTAGGGGTGGGCCGGATCCTCGTAGATCGCGTCGCGGTCGGCCAGCTCGACGATCTTGCCGAGATACATCACGGCCACGCGGTCGGAGATGTGGCGGACGGCGGCGAGGTCGTGGGCGATGAAGAGGTAGGTCAGGTCGAAGCGGGCCTGAAGCTCCTCCATCAGGTTCATGATCTGCGCCTGAATCGACACGTCCAGGGCGCTGATGGGCTCGTCGCAGACGATGAAGCGCGGGCTGACGGCCAGCGCGCGGGCGATGCCGATGCGCTGGCGCTGGCCACCCGAGAACTCGTGCGGGTAGCGGCGCACCATCTGGGGCGACAGGCCCGTGAGCTCCATCAGCTCCGAGACGCGCTCCAGGGCCTCGCGGCCCTTGGCCAGGCCGTGGACCTTCAGGGGCTCGCCGATGATCTGCCCGACCGTCATGCGCGGGTTCAGCGACGCGTAGGGGTCCTGAAAGATGATCTGGAGGTCCTTTCGCAGGGGCCTCATCTCGCGCTCGGCGAGGGTCTGGAGATCGCGGCCGCCGTAGAGGATCTGGCCCGAGCGGCGGCCGACGCCGGGCTCGTAGAGGCGCAGGATGGCGCGGCCGGTGGTGGACTTGCCGCAGCCGGACTCGCCGACCAGCCCGAGGGTCTCGCCGGCGCGGATGTCCAGGGTGACGCCATCGACGGCGCGGACGACGGCCTTCTCGCGGCGGATGACGAGGCCCTCGTAGATCGGGAAGTGCATGCGCAGGTCGCGCAGGCTCAAGATGGGCTTGGCGTCGCGCGACGTAGCGGCCGCGGGGTCGGCAGGCGCTGCGTTGGCGGCCGCGGCGTTGGCGAATGGACCGGCGCTCACTTGCCGACCTCCAGGTGCAGCCCCGTGCTGACCAGCTCGCGCACCGCGTCGGTGGCGAAGCAGGCGACCGTGTGGCCGGGTGCGACCTCGGTGGTCTCGGGCATCTGGGTCTTGCAGACGTCCAAGACGAACTCGCAGCGCGGCGCGAAGGGGCAGCCGGGCGGGCGGTTGTTCAGGTCGGGCGGGCGGCCCGGGATCGAATAGAGCGCGCCGCTGCCCGCCTGATCGAGGCGCGGCAGCGAGCGCAAGAGCCCGAGGGTGTAGGGGTGCGACGGGCTGGCGAAGAGGTCGGCGGTGCTGGCCTGCTCCATGACCTTGCCGGAGTACATGACGATGACGCGGTCGCTCATGCCGGCGACGACGCCGAGATCGTGGGTGATGAGGGTGATGGCCATCTCGAACTGGCGCTGGAGGTGGCCCAGCAGGTCGAGGATCTGCGCCTGAATCGTCACGTCCAGGGCCGTGGTCGGCTCGTCGGCGATGAGCAGCTCGGGCGTGTTGAGCAGCATCATCGCGATCATGACGCGCTGGCGCATGCCGCCGGAGAACTGGTGCGGGTAGTGGTCGTAGCGGCGCTCGGCGTCGGGGATGCCGACGCGGGTGAGCATGTCGATGACGCGGGCCTTCGCCTCGGCGCCGCGGAGACCTTGGTGGATGTCCAAGACCTCGGCGAGCTGCTTGGAGATGCGCAGGAAGGGGTTGAGGCTGGACATGGGGTCTTGGAAGATCATCGAGATCTTGTTGCCCCGGATCTTGCGCATCGCCTCGGGGCTGAGCTCCAGTAAGTCCTCGCCGTGAAAGAGGATCTTGCCGCGGGGTATGCGCGCCGGCGGGATGGGCAGCAGGCGCATCACGGCGAGGTTGGTGACCGACTTGCCGGAGCCGGACTCGCCGACTATGCCGAGGGTCTCGCCGCGGTGGAGGTCGTAGGAGAGGCCGTCGATGGCCGTCAGCCAGCCGTCGTCCGTGCGGAACTGCACCTCGAGATCGCGCACCGAGAGCACGACCGGGGCGGTCTTCAGGGCGTCCTCGCGCGACGCGGCGGCGGGCGTGGCAGCTTCTGGCATCAGTGCTTCTGCGTTTGCGGGTCGAGGGCGTCGCGGATGCCGTCCCCGAGGAAGTTCATGGCGAAGAGCGTGGCCGCCAGCGCCCCGCCGGGCCAGAGGATGAGCCAGGTGTAGTCCTGAAACTTCGTGGCGCCCTCGGTGATCATGTTGCCCCACGACGGGTCGGGGGGCTGAACGCCGAGGCCGAGGAAGCTCAGGAAGGCCTCGAGCAGGATGACGCCCGGGACCAGCAGCGTCGAGTAGACGATGACCGGGCCGATGGTGTTGCGGATGAGGTGGCGGAAGATGATGGCGACGCGCGAGACGCCGATGGCGCGCGCGGCCTCGATGAACTCACGGTTTTTGAGGCTGATGACCTGGCCGCGGATGACGCGGGCCATGCTGAGCCACTGCACGGCGCCCAGCGCGATGAAGAGGTTGATGGTCGAGCGGCCGACGATGACGATGAGCAGGATGACGATGAACATGAAGGGCAGGCCGTAGAGGATGTCGACGATGCGCATCATGATGTTGTCGACGCGGCCGCCGAGAAAGCCGGCGGTGGCGCCCCAGGTCACGCCGATGAGCAGCGAGACCATGGTGGCCAGCAGCGCGATGGTCATGGAGATGCGGGCGCCGTAAAAGAGCCGCGTCATCACGTCGCGGCCCTTGCCGTCGGTGCCGGCGTAGAAGACGCGCAGCTCGGGCGCGCCTGGGTATTCGGCGCGGGTGAGGCGGAAGTCGTGGTCGGTGTCGTAGTGGCGCATGAGGTGCGCCTTGTCGAAGCGCAAGTAGCGCGTGCGCTCGGTGACCTCCCAGCGGCTGATGACGTGGTCGCCGTTGACGTCCAGCGCGCGGAAGGCGTCAGGGCCGGCGAGGCCGCGGTCACGCAGACCCTCCGGTAGATCCTGGTCGCTGTGGGGGAACTCGTTCCATGTGATGTAGTTGTCGGGCTGGTGGGCGCCGGCGGTGGGCAGGGCGTCGCCGGTGGCGTTGTCGTACTCGTCGAAGAGGAAGTCGAAGTGGCGCGAGAGGCGGGCGAGCTCGTCGAGCTCGGGGCACTCGAGCTGGCCGATGGTGTAGGCGATGACGGCCTTCACGGGCAGCTTGGTGTCGAGGGTGTCGATCTTCGCCAGGACCTCGGCGTGGAGCGTCGGGGCGTTCGCGCGCAGCCAGCCGAGGCCGGGGAGCGCCAGGCGCGGCTGGGGGATGGGGCGGCAGGCCAGGACGCCGTCTTTGTCGAGGTCGACGGCGTCAAATGATGAGGCGTCGCCGTCGTAAGTGGGGTGGTCGCTCGAGACGTCGGCGACGCCCGGCGGCTGAAAGGCGAGGCGGGTGTGCTGCTCGTCGAGCGAGAAGTGGGTCACGTAGGCGGAGATGAGCGGCGCGCAGAAGCCCGAGATCGCCGTGAGCAGGACGAAGGCGAGGCTGATGACGGCCGCGCGATTGCGGCGCAGGCGCTTCCAGGCGTCGGCCATCAGGCTCTGGCCCTTGGCGGCGCGCTGGGCCGGGGCCGATGGGGCGGCGGGCTTGGCCATCAGTCGTAGCTCACGCGGGGGTCGAGCACCGTGTAGGCGATGTCGACCAGCAGGTTCATGAAGACCAAGAGCGTCGAGTAGAGGACGACGACGCCGATGACCATGGGGTAGTCGCGGTTGAGCGCGGGCGTGACGAAGTACTCGGCGAGGCCGGGGATGCCGAAGACCTTCTCGACCACGATGGAGCCGGTGACGATGCTGGCGATGGCCGGCCCGAGGTAGGAGACCGTGGGCAAGATCGCGCCTTTGAGCGCGTGGCGGGTGACGACGCGGCGCTCGTCGAGGCCCTTGGCGCGGGCGGTGCGGATGTAGTCGGAGCGGATGATCTCGAGCATGCCGCCGCGGGTCAGGCGAGCGAAGGACGCCGTGTAGACGAGGCCCAGGGAGATCACCGGCAGCACCTTGTATTCCCAGCTATCCCAGCCGCCGAAGGGGAAGATCGGGGCGATGAGGGCTGGGCCGGCGCCGAAGAGCACCAGCAGCAGCGGGCCGCTGACGATGGTGGGGACCGAGATGCCGACCATGGCGGCCGACATCACGGCGTAGTCGCCCAGGGTGTTCTGTTTGAGGCCGGCGTAGAGGCCGGCGGCGCAGCCCAAGATCAGGGCGAAGAGTAGGGCCCACAGGCCGAGCTCCAGCGAGATGGGGAAGCCCAACAAGAGGTCTTCGGAGACGCGGCGCTGGCCGTCCGACGAGATGGTGACGCCGAAGTCGAGCGTGGCGTAGCGCCCGAGCGCGGTGAGGTACTGAGAGAGCAGCGACTTGGGGACCACCGCGACGCGCTGGCCCGCCTCGACGGTGTCGCCCTCGGAGACCGAGACGGTGACGAGCTTTCCGGCCGTCGGCATCCGCACCGGCGCCGCGCTGCCGTCCGCCGCGCGCACGGTGAGGAGCTGGGCGCCCTCGGCGTAGTCCGAGCCGACCTTGAGCGCGCTGACCCCCTCGACCACCCCGGCGGCGGGGCTCGGCACCTCGACGCCCATGCCGAACACCAGCCACTTGTTGGCCTCGACGTTGGGCGGCAGGCGCCGGTCGGCGTCAAACGGGCTCCCCGGCGCAAAGCGCATCAGGAAGAAGCTCACCGTGATGATGACCCAGAGGACCACCACCGAGCCGAGCAGCCGGTTGATGACGAAACGCAGCACTTAGGGCGACTCCAAACGCAGGTCTTTGATGAGGTGGTGGTCCTGGTACTGCGATTCGAAGCCGCGCACGAAGGGCCGAATCATGGACGAGCGCGTGTAGAAATAAAACGGCGTGATGGGCGCGTCGCGGTTGAGCACCATCTCGGCCGCGCAGAGGAGCACGTTGCGCGCTCTGCGATCGGTCTCTCTGCCGATGCGGTCGAGGAGCTTGTCGTACTCGGGGTTTTTGTAGCCGGAGTAGTTGTTCTCGCCCTCGGAGTGAAACACGCCCAAAAACGTGGTGGGGTCGGGGTAGTCGGCGCACCACGACGTGCGCGCGACCTGAAAATCGCCGCTCGAGACGAGCTTGAGCAGCGACTTCCACTCCATGTTGTTCACCGTGACCTCGATGCCCAGGTTCTCCTTGAGGTTACGCTGCACGAACTCGGCGATGAGCCGGTGGCTCTCGAACGTGTTGTAGACGATCTCGAGCTTCGGCAGCCCGACGCCCCCCGGATAGCCCGCCTGAGCCAGCAATTCCTTGGCTTTTTGCGGGTCGAAGCCGTCGCCCTTCGGCGACACATAGCCGAGCATGTCGCGGAACATGTCGGGCACGAGGTTCGGCGCTGCCACCTGAAAACCCGCCAGGATGTGCTTGGTCATCCGCTCTTTGTCGATGGCCATGTTGACCGCCCGGCGCAGAAGCGGGTCGTCAAAGGGCGGCCGGTCGGTGCGGATGACGTAATAGTACGTGCACATCTGCATATCGATGCGCAGATCCGAGCGCCCCTCGGTGATCCAGTCGCGCACCTTGTCGGCGGGCAGGGGCTTGATCCAGTGGGCCTTGCCGCTCTCGTAGAGCCGCACGTTCATCGACTCGTCTTCGGTGAAGATCACCTCGGTGCGCGGTATCGCCACGTTGGCGGCGTCCCAGTAGCGCGGGTTTTTCTCCATCACGAGGCGGTCGCGGGGGTTCCACAGCGTCGCCTTGTAGGGCCCGTTCACCACGATGTTCTCGGGACGAACCCACTGCTTGTCGAACTTCTCGACCGCGTGGCGCGGCACCGGCGCGTAGGCGATGTAGGTGATGAGGTCGGGGAAGAACGGCGTCGGGTTCTCGAGCGTCACCGCGAGGGTCTGGGGGTCGACCACGCGGATGCCGACCGTCTCGGGGTCGGTGGTCCTGCCGGCGTTGAAGGCCGCCGCGCCCTCGATGTACCAGAGCTGCTGCGCGTTCTTGCTGCCCGTCGCCGGCGTCAGCCCGCGCAGCCACGACCAGCGAAAATCCTCGGCCGTCAGCGGGGTCCCGTCGCTCCAGACCAGCCCGTCGCGCAGATGAAACGTGTAGGTGCGCCCGTCCTCGCTGATGTCGAAGTGGGTCGCCGCGCCCGGGACCGGCGGGGCGTTGCCCGGCGCGGTGTTGAGCAGCGGCTCGAACATCTGGCTGGCGATGGCGGTGCCGGCGGACTCGGAGATCAGGTTCGGGTCCAGGAACTCGGCGTTGCCCTCCACCCACACCAGGGTCTTGTCTTTCGGGATGGGGCCGCGGTCGGGTGCTGCGCCCTTACCCTGGTAAACGACGCCGTAGCCCGCGGTGCGTCCCGCGGCGGCCACCTCGGCGGCGGCTGGCTGAAGCTCGTCGCACGCGGCCTCGAACCCAGCGATATCCTCGGCGTTCGCGAAGGCCGCGCTGCCCACGGCGCGCTCGCCACCCTCGCTCGCGCCGGGGTCTTTGGCGTCCAGGGCCTTGTCGCTCAGGGCCAGCGACCCAAGCTGCGACTCGGGCACGAAGACCAGCGGGACTACCGGGCTCGACGCCGTCGGGCCGCAGGCCGCGGTCCACGCCAACGCCAGGCACGGCAGGGCGAGGCGCGACGCCACGCCGAAGCGACCCGACCGGGGTTCGGCCGAAGAGCGCGGCCGGCAGCTTGGCGAGGTCTCGGGGCTCGGCATGGCCAACGGCACTAGCCGCGCGCGCCGCTCTCTGTCAAGCGCGCCCGGCTGCACGCCCGCGGTGTCGCGCGCCCTCGGAGGCGTTCGCCCCGCGGCTTGACCGGCTCGGCGCGCGGGAATACCGTCCGAGGCGTGCAGGACGCGGCCGAGCCCCATCTTGCGGGAGACGTCCGCCCGGCTACCACCGGCGGCGTCATTCGCTACCGCATCTGGCCGGCTCGCCGGCACCCGTTTCGCACGGCCATCGCGGGGCTCCTCGCTGTGGCAGCGACCGCTGGCGCTTGGTTCGCCTTCTCCTCGGTGCTGTGGGCGGGCATCGCGTTTTTGGGCGTGACCTCGACCCTGGCGCTCTTTTTCTTCCCGACCGAGGTGACGCTGGACGGGCGCAGCCTGCACATGCGGCAGTTCGGCACGCCCCGCAGTTGGGATCTGCGCAGCTTTCGCCGCATGGAGGTGCACAAGCAGCCCGTCCCGTGCGTGGAGCTTCGCACCCGCGGGCGGATCGGGCCGATGGACGCGGTGCGCGGGATTCGCCTCCCCCTGCCCGCCGACCCCATCTCGAGCGAGAACGCGCTGATACATGTGCGCAAGTGGGTCGGCCGGCAGCCGACGGGCCGCTTCGAGATCGACGACGACCACGCCCCAGAAGACAACGTCTCGCCGCGCTCGGCCCAGTAGACCTCTTCAGGGGTCGGCGTGCCCCGTCTCCGCCAACAAAAGCGGCGGCGACGTGATCTGGTGATCGCAACCCAGGTAGATCTATCGCGGTCTGCGGCCGTCGGATGGTGACCATCCGGGCCTGGAGTGAGCCATGAACGATCCGAGACACCTCGATGAGGCGCGCGCGCCCGAAGCCCCGGCCGACACCTTCGACCTGCTCGGGGACCTCGCGGCGGAGGCGCGCGCGGAGCGGGCGGCGCTCGAGGCCGCGCGCGGGGAGCGAGCGGACGCCGCGGCCCAAGCGCGGCGGCGCGACGAGGCCCTGCGGCGCGAGGCGCTTCAGGCGGAGCTGGTCGAGGAGACGCGGCGGCGCAACGCCTCGCGGTTATTGACCGCGCCCGAGGTCGAGACCGTGGGCCCGGCGACGGTCACGCGCGCCGCCGCGGCGCCCGAACCGACCCTAGCGCCGGCGCCCAAGAGGCGTTGGATGCTGGCCGGGGCCTGCTGCTCCTCGTGGGCGGTGG
>CAZNZH010000111.1:2901-10780 GCA_964577445.1 uncultured Myxococcales bacterium | reverse complement strand
AGGCCCCGACATCGAGGGCGTCGCGGCCGTCGACGGTGACGGAGAAGGCCTCGATGGGGTTATAGCGCAGCCCGAGATCCACCTCAGTGGCCGAGCTGGTCGAGCCGTCCACCTTGTCGCTAAAGGTCGGGCCCCCGCGGTCGTCGACGGTCTGGAGCTCGCCGTACACCGTGGCCAAAAAGCGGAGGGAGTCGAGGCCCGAGGGCGTCTCGACGGCCACGGCCCAGTCCACCGTGTCGTCGCTGACGAAGTTCGCGATCTGCCGGCGCGCGCGCAGCGTGTAACCCAGGTTCAGGCCGACCTTCCAGCCCTTCGCGTGACGCCAATCGACGATGAGGGCCGGCTTCGCCCGCGTCGCGCCGTCGCTGTTGAACATGGTGTCGCCCGTCGGCGCCCACAGGCTCATGGCCAGGGCGACGCCGAAGCCGTGCGCCTTGGAAGGGTCCAGCAGCCGCACCTTCGGCGTGACGCGGATGTCGCCGATGGCGAAGCCGCTCAGCGACTCGCCGGGCTTGCCGAAGTTGGCGAGGTCGTCGCCGGTCTGGCCGAGGATGAGCGGCAGGCCGAACGAGACCTCCAGCCAGTCCAGCACGCCCAAGGAGACGGCGAGGTTGGCGACGAACTGCCGGTGGACCGGCGCGCCGCCGCTGCCCTCGATGAGCAGGTCGTCGACCAGGTGCAAAAAGAGCCCCGCGCTGAGCTTCCTGTTCGGGGTGACCTCGCTGCCGTGGACGTTGAGGGTGTTGAGTCCCTGAGCGTGCAGCGGCTCGAAGTGGTCGGCGACGGTGCGGGTCGTCCGGTTTTGCGCGTGCGCGGTGCCGGGCGCCGCGACGAGAGGCAGGAGGGCGAGCGCGCCAAAGCGCAGCAAATCGCGTGCTTTCATGCGGGGGGTCCAGTTGCCGGGGGGAGGTGACGCGACCATGACCGAGGCGGAAACAGAGCACGGCACCCGGGTTTCGGCAAGTTCAGCAAGCGGCGTGCCAGCGGCGCCCGGGGGCTTGGAGAGGAGGGGCTGGAGGCTCGGCGCCGGCGGCGCTCCCCGCCCGCGCATAGGGCGGGGTTTGCAGCCGGCGCGCAAAGCGCAGGCCGGCGCCTATGGGCTTCGACCTGTACCGAATCGGCACACCCGGCCGTGGTGACCGGGACGCACGAGCGCGCCAACCGTACCGTTTCGGAACACTTCGAGCGGTAGACCGACCTCGTCCGGGCTTGCCATGAGAGGGCGCCGGTGCGCATAGTGTCTCCATCCTATCGCTGCAGCGTTCCCAAGATGCCTCGTACACGTCGCCTGTCGCAGGTTACGGCGGACACGGGCCGTCATTCGGTCGCGGTTCATGTCGAATCGCCGGGGATGCGTTGCCTGCCCTCCCCCGGGTCCCGCCAATGAACGATCGAGGAGCCTCTGACCTCGCGAAGCTGACGCCCAGCCCGACCGGCCCCCTTGTCTTGGTGGTCGACGACTCCTCGACGAGTCGCGACATCATGGTGCGGCGGCTTCAGCGTGAAGGCTACGCGCTCCTCGAGGCGGACAACGGCCCCGACGCGCTGGAGATCGTCGCGCGCGAGCCCGTCGAGCTGGTGCTCCTCGACGTGACGATGCCCGAGATGAGCGGCCTCGAGGTGCTCGCCCGTCTTCGCGAGGGCCACGACCTCGCGGCGCTGCCCGTGCTGATGGTGACCGCGCTGGGGGACGCCCAAGACGTGGTGGTCGCGATGGAGCGCGGCGCCAATGACTACATCACCAAGCCCGTCGAGTGGCGGGTCCTGGTGGCGCGCGTGCAGACCGCGCTGAAGCTGAAGCGCCTGCACGACCAGCGCGAGCACTTCATCCGGGTGGCCAGCCACGACCTGAAAAACCCGCTGCTCGCGGTGGTGGGGACCGCGGAGCTGCTGGCGGACTCGCTCGAGGACGGGCGGGCGCCCGGGGAGCGCGGGCGGCGGCTGCTGCGAAACATCCAGGAGGCGGGGATCGCAGCCCAGCGCATCGTCCGCGACCTGGTCGACGCGCACGCCATCGAGGACGGGCAGCTCGTGCTGCGGCGGGCGAGGCTCGATCTCGGGGCGCTGGTCGCGGACGTGGTCGAGGCCAACCGCCCGCGCGCGACGGCCAAGGGGATCGCGCTGACGGTGGACCTGCCCGCCGAGCTGCCGCCGGTGGTGGGCGATGAAACGCGGCTGCGCCAGGTGCTCGACAACCTGGTGTCGAACGCCGTGAAGTTCAGCGAGGCCGGGAGCGAGACGGCGGTCAGCGTCGTACCTGGCGAGTCGGCGGTGCGGGTGGCGGTCGCCGATGGCGGGCCCGGGCTGCGAGACGGCGACATGCGGCTGGCCTTCGGGCGGTACGCGCGGCTGTCGGCCCGACCGACCGGCCACGAGACCAGCACCGGGTTGGGGCTGGCCATCGTCGCCGAGCTGGTGCGCCTGCACGGCGGCGACGTGGGGGTGCAGAACAACCTCAACGCGCCGGGCGCCACGTTCTGGGTTGATCTGCCCGTGGGCGCCGCGGTGGACCGGCCGGCGGACGGGCGTCCCGCGGGGCGATCGCTGTGACGAACGCGCCGCCCGATTCACGCGGAGGGAGCCTGGTGGAACAGTCGGACTCGGACGTGTTCTTCACCCTCTCACTCGATCTGCTCTGCATCGCCGGGATGGACGGTTACTTTCGGAAGATCAACCCCGCGTTCACCGAGATCCTCGGCTGGTCGCTGGACGAGCTGACCACGCGGCCTTTCGTGGACTTCGTGCATCCCGATGACCAGGCCGCCACGCTGGCCGAGGTCGCGAAGCTCTCGGAAGGCATCACGACGATCCGCTTCGAAAACCGCTACCTGACACGCGACGGCACCTGGCGCTGGTTGGCGTGGAACACGCGGCCCGACACGGCGAGCGGGACCCTCTACGCGGTGGCGCGCGACGTCACGCGCGAGCGCGAGCTGAACGCGGCGCTCCTGAAGGCCAAAGAGGAGGCCGAGCACGCCAGCACCATGAAATCGCAGTTTCTCGCCAACATGAGCCACGAGCTGCGCACGCCGCTCAACGCCATCATCGGCTACAGCGAGATGCTCGGCGAGGACGCGCTGGCCGACGGCAACGAGCAGTTGGAGGACGATCTCGGCCGCGTGCGCGACGCCGGGCGCCACCTGCTCGATCTGATCAACCAGATGCTGGATCTTTCGAAGGTCGAAGCCGGCCGGATGGAGACCTTCTTCGAGGCCATCGAGGTCAGTAGCCTGCTGGACTCGCTGAGGTCGACGATTCGGCCCCTGGCGGCCGCCGGCACCAACCGGTTCCGCGTCGACATGGCCGACGACCTGCCGGTGCTGACGACCGACGCGGTCAAGCTGCGGCAGGTGCTGCTCAATCTGCTCGTGAACGCGATGAAGTTCACCCACGACGGCGACGTGGTGTTGCGCGCGGAGCGATCGCCCACGATCGCCGGGGGCGTGCGCTTTACGGTCACCGACACCGGCATCGGGATGAACAAGGAGGAGCTGTCGCGGGTGTTCGAGCCCTTCGCCCAGGCCGACGTGTCGACGACGCGACGCTACGGCGGGACCGGGCTGGGGCTGTCGATCTGCTCGCGCTTTTGCGACCTGCTGGGGGCGTCGCTCGACGTCTCGAGCACGCCTGGGCAGGGGACGAGCTTCGTGGTGGATGTGCCCAGCGGGGCGCCCACCGGCGCGCGCGGAGACGCCCAGGCGCCGGCCGACGATCTCACGGCGGGCGCGGCGGAGGAGGCGCAGCACGGGGACGTGGTGTTGGTCATCGACGACGACCGCGACGCGCGGGCGATCCTGGTGCGCATGCTGGAGATGAACGGCCACCGCGTGGTCAGCGCGTCGGGCGCTGAGGAGGGCCTCGCGCTGGCGCGTCGGCTGCGGCCCCAGGCGGTGACGCTGGACCTGCTGATGCCCGGCCAGGACGGTTGGCAGATCTTGCAGGCGCTCAAGGAGGACCCGACCCTGCGCCACACGGCGGTCATCATCGTCAGCATGCTGGACGAGACGCCGCTGGCCTTCTCGCTGGGCGCGGACGCGTTTTTGTCCAAGCCCATCAACCGCGAGACCCTCGGCGGCACGCTGGACCGCTGCTTGGCCACCGCGCCGGCCGACGCGCGAGCGCTGGTGGTGGAAGACGACGCGATGGCGCGCGAGATGGTGGTGAGGCTGCTACAGTCGCGGGGCTGGCAAGTGGCAGGGGCGGCCGACGGGCTACAGGCGTGGGAGACGCTGACGCAGTCGGCGCCGCCGGACATCTTGATCATCGACCTGCTGATGCCGGGGATGACGGGCTTTGAGCTGCTGGACCGCCTCCAGGCCACGCCGGAGCTGGCGTCGGTCCCGGTGGTCGTGCTGACCGGGCGCGACCTGAGCGCCGCCGAGCGGGAGCTGCTGAGCGGAAGGGTCAGGCAGATCCTCGAGAAGAGCGCCGTCTCAGGTGAGGACATCGCGAAGACGATCCGACGCGCGACGCGCCGCACCGGCCGTCATGGGGCGGTGAAGGATTCGTGAGCGCTGGCCGCCTGCTCTTGGTGGAGGACAACGAGGACAGCCGGGTGATGCTGACCCGGCGGCTACAGCGGCGCGGTTTCGCGGTGCGGACGGCCGAGGACGGCGTCGAGGCCGTCGCGATGGTGCGAGCCGAGGCGCCTGAGCTGTTGTTGCTCGACCTGAGCTTGCCGCACATGGATGGGTGGGAGGTCGCGCGCACGCTGCGGGCCGACCCCGCGCTCGCCGGGCTGCCCATCATCGCGCTGACGGCTCACGCGATGGATGGTCAGCGCGACCGGGCGCTGGCCGCCGGGTGCGATGAGTTCGCGACGAAGCCGATCGATTTCCCTGCTCTCATCGCGCTGATCGCGCGGTTGCTGCCCGCCGGGTGAGCGCCCTGGGGTGCGCGCTAGTTGCAGCGGTCGGCGACCAGGCCGGCCAGGGCGTGCCCGATGGCGCTCAGGGCCGCGGTCGATGCAAACCACTGCCCGCCGGTGTCGGCCGCGAGCCGCTGGGCGAGGGTGACCGTGCCGGCGGTCGGGTCGCGGCCGGTGATGGGTGACACGATGACGTCGTTGGCGAGCGCGACGCCGGCGGCCCAGTCGATGACGTCGCGGTCGGGGCCCGTCAAAAGGCCGGCGCCGCCGCAGTAGGGGCCCTCGTCGCTCATGGGCACGATGACGCGCGTCGCGCCCTCGCGCCAAGGGTGCCGCGCCGCGAGGATGGCCGTCGCGCGCCCCCAGTCCTCGTTGGGCTGCGAGCCCAAGTCGTCGGCGACCAGCGAGCACTCGCCCAGCGTGGCCAGGTGCTGCGGCGGGCCGCCGGGCACACCGAGACCGTAGACGAACCCGACGGCGTCGATGCTGAAGATGGCGCCCGAGAAGCTGCCGGTCGCGTCCTCGGGCAGGGACTGCGCCACCTCGGCGACGATGGCTTGGGTGAACTCGACCGGGGTCAGGGATTCGTCGGCCATGGACCCCGACGTGTCGACGAGGAAGACGACCTCGAGGCGCTGGCACGGGTCCTGGCACGCGTCCCCGATGCCGTCGCCGTCCGCGTCCGCCTGGTCCGGGTCCCAGGCCCGCGGGCAGGAGTCGCAGGCGTCGCCCACCCCGTCCCCGTCGGTGTCCACCTGGCCCGGGTTGTGCCCGTCGGGGCAGCTATCGCAGCCGTCGCCCACCCCGTCCCCGTCGCGATCCGCCATGGCGGCCGCCGCGGTCGGGTCGGGCGTCAGCGGGCAGCGGTCGCACGCGTCGCCGAACCCGTCGCCGTCCTCGTCGGACTGGTCGGGATCGTCGGCGTCGGGGCACAGGTCGCGGTCGTTCGGCACCCCGTCGCCGTCCATGTCGGCGTCGCACAGGTCGCCTCTGCCGTCCCCGTCGAGGTCGCGCTGGTCCAGGTTCGGCCACGTCGGGCAGTTGTCACACGCGTTTCCGCGCCCATCGACGTCTTTGTCATCCTGGGCCGGGTCCGGCACGTCGCGGCAGACGTCGCACGCGTCGCCCACGCCGTCCCCGTCGGCGTCCTCCTGCTTCGGGTCGGCGCGCGTCGGGCACACGTCGCACTTGTCTCCCACGCCGTCGCCGTCTTCGTCGCCCTGGTCGGCGTCCGGGTAGGCCGGGCACACGTCGCACGCGTCGCCGAACCCGTCGGCGTCGGTGTCGGTCTGGTCGGGGTCCGCGGTGTCCGGGCAGACGTCGTCGGCGTTCGCCACGCCGTCCCCGTCGCGGTCAGGGTCGCACGCGTCTCCTACGCCGTCCCCATCGAGGTCCTTGCCCGACGCCCCGGCGAAGGTGGGGCAGGCGTCGCACGCGTCTCCGCGCCCGTCGCCGTCGGAGTCCTCCTGGCCGGGATTTGCCAGCAGCGGGCAATTGTCGCTGAACTCCGGCACGCCGTCGCCGTCCAGGTCGCCGGCCACGCCCCCTGCGCCGCAGGCCGCCGCGACGCACGCCAGCGCGGAGACGATCCAGATTCGGGAGCACCGAGGCGTGGCCATCCTCCGGGTCGGTGGCAGCGCCCGCATCCTACACGGTGTACCTGGCCACCGAGGCACTCGTTTCGTCCGCGCGTGCGCCCCGGCGCGAGCGCCCGGCGTCGCGACCGCTGCCGCGACGGCCCGGCGGCACGAGCTCCTTGCCGCACCCGCCGCCGCGCGCAGCCTCCGCGCACGAAGCCTTGTCGGCGCGCTCATTTCACCTAAAGTGCGGCCATCCATTCACCACCTGTCCGCTTCGCCCGGCGCGCGCTCGCGACCGCGACCGGCGCGCGATAGGATGGCGCAACGCACACGATTGAGGATCCGGCGCCCCGGATTCAGGTCCTGGAGGTCAGAAGATGCGCGTCGCTCTCATCTGCGCACTCGCGCCTCTCGCGCTTTGGTCCCTCGGTGCTCCCCCGGCGAGGGCCCAATTGGTCTGCGCGACCGCGGCGGACTGCGACGACGGCGACCCCTGCACGGTCGACGCCTGCCCGCCCGAGGTCGGCTCCTGCGTCCACGACGTGCTCGGCTGGGCCGCCGGCGCCTTCACCAGCACCCGCCTCACCCGCACCGCCGCGGTCGGCCAGGAGCGCCTCGGCGTCTCCGTCGCGATGGACGGGGACCTCGCGCTCAGCGGAGCCCTCGCCTCGCCGGCCAAGGTCGCCAACGGCGGCGCAGCCGTGCTCTTCCGGCGCACGGGCACCGCATGGGCGCAGGAGGCCGTCATCACCGGCAACGACACCGCCACCAACGACGCGTTCGGCACCTCGGTGGCGGTCAGCGCCGGCGTGGTCGTCGTCGGCGCTCCCGTGGCCTCGGCGGGCGCCTCGCAGTCCGGCGCCGCGTACGTTTTCCGTAAGATCGGCGGCGCGTGGGTCCAAACCCAGCGGCTGGTCGCGCCCGACGCCGCGGCCCTGGACTGGTTCGGCCAGGCCGTGGCGATCTTCGGTGACACCCTCGTGGTGGGCTCGCCGCGGGACGACGACAACGGCTTTTCGTCAGGATCCGCCTATGTGTACCGATGGGATGGCGTCGCCTGGACCATGCGCCAGAAGCTCTACGCTGCCGACGCCTCCAAGGGCGACGATTTCGGCGTGGCGGTCGCGATGGACGGCGACGCGCTCGTCGTGGGCGCTCGCTACGACGACGACCCGACGGCGGGGCCGCACGCCGGCTCGGCCTACGTCTTTCGACGCGGCGCCACCGGCTTCACCCAGGAAGCCAAGCTCCTCGCCGATGACAAGGCCCAGTTCGACCTCTTCGGGAGCGCGGTGGCCATCTCGGGCGAGCGCGTCGTGGCGGGCGCGCCGCTGGCCGATGTGGGCGGCGTCGCTGACATCGGCGCGGCGTGGGTCTTCAAGCGCTCGGGCGGGGTGTGGGCCGTCGAGGGCAAGCTGGCCTCGGCTGGCGG
>CAZNZH010000111.1:0-2891 GCA_964577445.1 uncultured Myxococcales bacterium | reverse complement strand
CCGCTGGACAAGCTGGGCTCCGCCGTGGCGCTTTCGGGCCGCTCAGCGCTGGTGGGCGCGCCGCTCTTCGGCAACCAGGGCGCCAGCTTCGGCACCGCGTGGTTTTACGAGCACGACGGGACCTCGTGGGTGCGCACCCGGCAGTACCTGGTCAGCGGCGGCACGACCAACGACGAGGCGGGGACGGCGGTGGCGCTGTCCGGACGCTTCGCCCTGGTGGGCGCGAACCGGGACCCGACGAAGGCGCAGAACGCGGGCGCGGTCCACGCGCTGGTCGCGACGCCGCCCGTGGTCTGCGACGACGGCAACCCCTGCACCACCGACGGCTGTGTGCCAGCGCATGGCACCTGTTTCTTCAAGCCCCGCAGCGGCCCCTGCGCCGACGGGGACCCATGCACGACGGACACCACCTGCGTCGCGGGCGCCTGCGTGGCCGTGGGGGTGACCGGACCCTGCGACGACAAGAACGCCTGCACCGATGACCTGTGCCTGGGCGAGGCCGGCTGCGAGCGGAGCCCGGTGGCCGGCGACTGTGACGACAACGACGCGTGCACCGAGGGCGACGCCTGCGAGGCCGGCGTGTGCTCGGGGGCATCGAGCGTGGTCTGCGACGACGGAAACCCCTGCACCGCCGACTCCTGCGACCCAGCGCTCGGCTGCGTGGCCACCCCGGTCGCCGGCGCGAGCTGCGACGACGGCGACCCCTGCACCGTCAGCGACCAGTGCGACGCGAGCGGCGGCTGCGGCGGCAGCCCGAAGACCTGCAAGAGCCCGCCAGCCCCCGTCTGCGCCGACGCCGACACGCGCCGCACCTACGCGACCGCCGGGTCCTGCGACGCGGGCTCGGGCGTTTGCGTGTACGGCGAGACCGACACCGCCTGCCCCTTCGGCTGCGCCGACGGCGCGTGCGCGAGCACCACATGCCAACTCGCGGCGGCCGGCCTCCCCTGCGACGATGGCGACCCGTGCACCGCCCCCGACCGGTGCGACGGGGCGGGCGGCTGCGCCGGCGAGGCCAAAGACTGCTCCTCGCTCAACGGCGTGTGCGTCACGGGCGTGTGCACCGCGGCGACCGGCAAGTGCGCGGCGGCGACCAACGCCAACGGCAGCCCCTGCGACGACAGCTCGCTGTGCACCATCGGCGAGCGCTGCCAGGGCGGGCTGTGCAGCGGCGGGATGACCGTGAACTGCGACGACTCCGACCCCTGCACCGTCGACAGTTGTGACACCAAGAAGGGCTGCGTCAACCTCGTCATCGCCGGCTGCTGCTCCGCGACGCGGCCCTGCCAGAACGTCGAAGCGTGCGTGAGCGGGACCTGCGCCGCCCGCTTCTGCGAGCCCTGCGCGGAGGACTCCGAGTGCGGCGTCAAGGGCGTCTGTGCCCAAGGATCCCTCGGCGGTTTCTGCACCACGCGCTGCTCGGACGGCTGCGGCCACTCGACGTCGTGCTTCACCGGGATCACCGCCGGCGATGGGGCGCCGGTGTGCGGGCCGGACTCCGGGATCCCCGACCACGCGACGCGCTGCGAGGGCGACGACGTGGTCACGCTGGTCGGCTGCGGAGACGCCGGTCCCGACCCGCAGCCCTGCGACAACGGCTGCGTGGATGGCGCGTGCTGCGCCGTCGGGACACATCGCGAGGGCGCGGCGTGCGTGGCCGATGGCGCCGAGGTGGTCGAGGCGGTCGAGGCGGTCGAGGCGGTGCCGGACGCGAGCGCCGAAGAGACGCCGGACGCGGGCGGCGACGGCGACGCGCCACCGGACACCGCCGCGGACGCCGAAGACGACAGCGGCGGCGCGGAGGTGACGCCCAAGCCGAAGGACACCGGCTGCTCGGGTGGTGCGGCGCCGTCGACGCTGGTGTGGCTTGGGTCTGCGATGCTCGCGCTGCTGTCGCGTCGCCGGCGCACGGCCTGAGCCCCTCCGCGAGCCTGGACCCTCCCCGCGGCGTCGACAGGGGCGCCGGCGGGGACAGGCCTCGAGCCCCGACCGTTGCAGCCGCCGCTTCGGGGCGCTATCCCTCCCCAATGCGGAACACGCGTGGCCATGACCGAACCTGAGCAGCGCTCCTCGCGAGTCCCGGAGCGTACGTCGCGAGTCCCCGGGCTCTACCGCCTCTCGATCGAGGAGCGCCTCGAGCAACTGCGGCTTTTCGGCGACCTCGACGACGCGGACCTGGCGGTGCTGCGCGGCCACGATCCGCGGCGCCTCGCGCAGTGCGACAAGATGATCGAGAACGTCGCGGGCATCTTCCACCTGCCGATCGGCATCGCGGCGAACTTCCGCATCGACGGGCTCGATCGCCTGCTCCCCTTCGTGATCGAGGAGCCCTCGGTGGTCGCGGCCTCCTCCAACGCCGCCAAGCTCTTGCGCGGCGGCGCGGGGATCATCACCGAGGCCACCGAAGCGCTGATGATCGGCCAGATCCAGCTCTGCGACATCCCCGATCTCGGGCTGGCGCGCGCGGCCCTGCTCGAGGCGTCGCCCCGCCTCATCGCCCTGGCCAACGAGCAGAACCCGCGCCACGTCGCGCGCGGCGGCGGCGCCCGGCGTGTGGACATCCGCACCTTCGACGAGACCGCCATCGGCCCCATGATCGTCGTGCACCTCGTCGTCGACGTCTGCGACGCCATGGGCGCGAACCTCATCAACGGCATGGTCGAGGCCCTCGCGCCGACCTGCGAGGAGCTGACCGGCGGCCAAGCCTACCTGCGCATCCTGTCAAACCTCGCCGATGAGCGCCTGGTGCACGCCCGGGGCCGCGTGCCCCTGGCCGCCCTGGCCCGCCCCGATCTCGGCTGGTCGGGCGCGGAGGTCGCCGATCGCGTCGTCCGCGCCAGCGTCTTCGCCGAGGTCGACCCCTACCGCGCCGCGACCCACAACAAGGGGAT
>CAZNZH010000110.1:0-10800 GCA_964577445.1 uncultured Myxococcales bacterium | reverse complement strand
CCCGCCCCGAGCGCCCCGTCCCTCGCCGTCGACCCCGCGCTCTACGCTTTCCCTTATATCTCCCCGCTAAAAGAGACCCTGGTGAAGCAGTTCACCCTCTACAACACCGGCGACGCCCCGCTCCACATCTACGCCCTCACGACCAGCGGCTCGCCCGACTTCTCCCTGGCGCTGCTGCCCCCGCTCCCCAAGACCGTGCAACCCCAAAAGCAGACCCTCGTCCGCGTCGGCTTCACCCAAGGCGACGGCGCCCCCGGCGTCCTCCGCATCGAGTCCAACGACCCCGTGCGCCCCGTCGTCGAGGTCCCGCTCACCAGCTACGTCAAAGGCACCATCAACACCCCCGAGCCCTGCGCCGAGCTCAAACCCACCGCGCTGAACTTCGGCCAGGTCACCCGCGGCAACGTCTCCATCAAGCAGGCGACGCTCACCAACTGCTCGTCGACCGCCTCCCTCGTCCTCAAGCAGGTCACCCGCTCCTCCTTCCTCTTCTTCCCGCTCTCGAGCGAGTTCCAGATCGCCAACCTCCCCACCCTCCCCAACACCATCGGCCCCGGCAAGTCGGTCGTCCTCGACGTCAGCTACGCCCCGCACCTCGCCGGCCCCGACTCCGGCTACTTCCTCCTGCACACCGACGACCCCAAGACCCCGCAGCTCAAGCTCGACGTCTCCGGCATCGGCGTCGCCCCACCGCTGACCGAGATCGGCCTGCACATCAACCTGAAGTGGGACACCAACGCCACCGACGTCGACATGCACCTGCTGTGGCCCGGCGGCTCCATGTGGGATTGCCAGACCGACTGCTACTTCGGCAACGCGCAGCCCGACTGGGGTACCAAAGGCGACATCCTCGACGACCCCTTCCTCGACATCGACGACGTCGACGGCTTCGGCCCCGAGAACATCAACATCTCCGAGCCCAAGCCGGGCACCTACAAGTTCATCATCCATTACTATGATGACACCTACGAAGACTCGTTCCCGCAGCCCTCCAACGCCACCGTCCAGCTCCTGAGCTACGGCACCGTCATCCAGAGCTGGGGCCCCACCTACCTCGACGCGACCAACCGCACCTGGGACGTGTTCACCGTGGAGTGGCCGTCGCTGAAGGTGACCACCCTCGGCACCATGTACAGCACGGGCGGGGGCGGCTTCTGCTTTCCGTGATGAGGCGCGGCCCTCGGGGCGCGGCCCTCGCCCGAGCTGCCTGAGCCCGGTCGCTGCCGGCCACACCGGCGACGGGGGATTGCACCGTCCCGACGCCCGCGCCCGAGGTTGACACCCGCGGCGACACGGCCAGGATGGCGGCGACGAACGGACTCGCGGGAGGGTTGTGCGATGGGGAAGCTGGTGGCTGGCGAGTGGCACGACGTCTGGTATCCGACCGACGACGGCCGATTTCAGCGAGAGGATTCCTCGTTTCGCGGTGCGGTGACGGCCGACGGCTCCGGCGCCTTCCCCGCCGCGCGCGGGCGCTACCACCTGTATGTCTCGTGGGCCTGCCCGTGGGCGCACCGCACGCTGGTGATGCGCGTCCGCAAGGGGCTCGAGGGCGTCATCAGCGTCTCGAGCGTGGCGCCGCTGATGCTGGAAAACGGCTGGGAGTTCAGCGCCGCCTGGCCGGATCCCCTGCGGCGAGCGCGTTTCCTCCACGAGATCTACACCGCCACGAAGCCCGACTACACCGGCCGCGTCACGGTCCCGGTGCTCTGGGACACGGTGGGTGAGACCATCGTGAACAACGAGTCCTCCGAGATCCTGCGCATCATGAACAGCGCCTTCGACGCGTTCGCCGACTCGCGCCACGACTTCTACCCCGAGGCGCTGCGCGGCGAGATCGACGCGCTGAACGCGGAGGTCTACGACAACGTAAATAATGGCGTCTACCGGTGCGGGTTCGCCACCACGCAGGAGGCCTACGAGGAGGCGTTTGAGGCGCTGTTCACGACGCTGGACCGCCTCGAGGAGCGTTTGGACGGGCAGCGGTGGCTGGTCGGCGGGCAGGAGACCGAGGCGGACTGGCGGCTCTTCACGACGCTGGTGCGCTTTGACCCCGTCTACCACTACCACTTCAAGTGCAACCTGCGGCGCCTGCGCGATTACCCGCGGCTGTGGGCCTTCACCAAGCGGCTCTACGCGCTGCCGGGCATCGCCGCGACCGTCGACATCCCGTACATCAAGCGCCACTACTTCGGCAGCCACAAGACCATCAACCCGCACGGCATCGTCCCGGTCGGGCCGGACATCGACTTCGTGGCCGGCTGACCGGGGCGCCGGCGCTTGGCCGGGTGCTCGCGGCACCCGCCGTGCCCGCCGCCGCGTTTTGGTGTAGCTTCCCCAGTGCGCGCGGCGCGGTGACGCAGAGTCGCTCACCGCCCCGCTCGCCGAATCCGCCCAACGACCGGAGGTCACCGTGCTGACGCTCATCTGCAAATCCACTTGAGGCACCTGCGGCAAGGCGGTCGCCTTGCTCCAGGAACGACAGATCCCCTACGTCTACCGCGAATACACGAAGGAGCCGCTGAGCGCCGATGAGCTGCGGGCGATCCTCTCGGCGCTGGGACTTGGACCCCGCGACATCCTGCGCGGCCGCGACGCGAGCGCCTTGGGGCTGCGCGGCGATGAGGACGGCGACGAGCTCATCGCGTTGATGGCGCAACATCCGAGGCTGATCCAGCGCCCCATCGGGCTCATCGACGGCCGCGCGGTCATCGGTCGCCCCCCGGAGCGCCTGCTCGAGCTCCTCGGCTGAGCCCCGCCCGCCGGTTGAGCGCGCCGGCCCGCCGCAGATGTGGCGGTGACCGGGCAAGCCGACGCGGCCGGGCTTGGTCGCGGCAGCGCAATAAGACGACATGCTTTCCATTGGAGCGAGGCCGTCCCCCCAAACGAGGAGGAGGCCTCGACCGCCGATCGGAGTCCTGACGATGAAACCCATCAAGGCCGCAACGATCGCGCCCGGTTGGCCGGGGATCTCCCCGCGATGGACGACCAGCGCCAAGAGCGGCGTCGGGACCGCGCTCGGGTCGAGCGGGCCGGTCTGGTTTACGACCAGCCACGGGATCCTGAACGAGATCTACTACCCGCGGGTCGATCAGGCGTGCATTCGCGATATGGGGTTTTTGGTCGCGCACCCGGATGGCTTCTTCTCCGAGGAGAAACGAGACGCGATCCACGCGATCGAGCCGCTCGCCGCTGGGGTCCCGGCGTTTCGACTGACCAACACCTGCCGCGAAGGCCGCTACCGCATCCATAAGGAGGTCATCGCGGACCCGCGGCGGCCGGTGGTGGTGCAGCGGGTGCGCTTTGAGGCGCTGAGAGGCGAGGCCAGCGACTACCGGCTGGCCGCGATACTGGCGCCACACCTCAACAATCGGGGCGACGGCAACACCGCGTGGGTCGGCGACTACAAGGGCCAGCCGATGCTCTTTGCCAGCCAGGGGGCGCTCGCCCTCGCGTTCGCGTGCCAGGCGCCGTGGGCGGCTCGCTCGGTCGGCTTCGTCGGGACCTCGGATGGCTGGCAAGATCTCAGGCAGCACCACCGCCTCGCGTGGAGCTACGAGCGCGCCGAGGACGGCAACGTCGCGCTCACCGCCGAGGTCGACCTGGCGCAGGCGGCCGACGGCTTCGTCGTCGCCATCGGGTTCGGTGCGAGCGCGACCGAGGCTGGGCAGCGGGCGGCCTCGGCACTCTGGGACGGTTTCGACACGCTCGCGGAGGAGTACTGCCAGGCGTGGTCGGGCTGGCAGGGCGCGCTGCGGCCCCTGGCGCCGAGCGCGGAGGTCGACCTGTACCGCATCTCGACCGCGGTCTTGCGCTCCCATGAGTCGGCGAACTTTCCGGGCGGCATCGTCGCGAGCCTGTCGATCCCGTGGGGCTCCGCCAAGGGCGACGAGGATCTCGGCGGCTACCACCTGGTGTGGCCGCGCGATCTCGTCGAGATCGCAGGCGGCCTGCTCGCGGCCGGCGCCAACGCCGAGGTCGCCAGGATCCTGCGATTTCTCGCCGTAACCCAAGAGGCCGACGGCCACTGGCCGCAGAACATGTGGCTCGACGGCTCACCCTATTGGCATGGCGTGCAGCTCGACGAAGCGGCGTTTCCGATTCTGCTGGTGGATCTAGCCTTCCGGCATGGGCAGCTCACGGACGACGAGCTGGCGCACCATTGGCCGATGGTCCGCCGCGCCGCCGCGTTTGTCGCGTGCAACGGGCCGGTGACCCCCCAAGATCGCTGGGAGGAAGACCCGGGCTACTCGCCCTTCACCCTCGCGGTCGAGATCGCGGCGCTGCTGTGCGCCGCCGATCTCGCGGCCATCCACGAGCCGGCCATCGCGGGCTATCTCCGCGAGACCGCCGACGCCTGGAACGACCGGATTGAGCGCTGGACCTACGCGCGTGGCAGCGAGCTCGGCGACCGCGTGGGCGTCGAGGGGTTCTACGTCCGCATCGCGCCGCCCGACACCGCCGACGCCGCCTCGCCGACCTCGGGGTTCGTGCCGATCAAGAACCGCCCGCCCGGACAGAGCTGCGAGCCAGCGGCCTCCATCGTGAGCCCCGACGCGCTCGCCCTGGTGCGCTTCGGCCTCCGCGCCGCCGACGACCCGCGGATCCTCAACACCGTGAAGGTCATCGACGCCCTGCTCAAGGTCGACACGCCGAGCGGGCCGGTCTGGCGCCGCTACAACGACGACGGCTACGGCGAGCACGACGATGGCAGCGCCTTTGACGGCACCGGGGTCGGCCGCGGCTGGCCGCTGCTCGCTGCTGAGCGCGCTCACTACGAGCTCGCCGCCGGCAACCCCAAGGCGGCGCGCGCGATCCATGCCTCGCTCGGCGACTTCGCGGGCGAGGGTGGCCTCCTCCCCGAGCAGGTCTGGGACGGCCCGCCCATCGCCGAGCGCGAGCTCGCCCCGGGCAAGCCATCGGGTTCGGCGATGCCGCTGGCCTGGGCCCACGCGGAGTACATCAAGCTGTGCCGCTCGCTCGCGGACGGCGCGGTCTTTGACACGCCGCCGCAGACCGTCGCGCGCTACCAGATCAACAAGACCTCCTCGCCGCTCTCTCTGTGGCGATTCAACCACAAGTGCACAGCCATCGCGCCCGAGCGTATCCTCCGCATCGAGCTGAAAGCGGCGGCTGTCGTGCACTGGAGCGCTGATGACTGGGAGACCTCGAGCGAGACGCCGACCGCGGACACCGGCCTCGGCCTTCACCTCGCCGACCTCCCGACCGCGGCGAGTCGTCCGGGCGGTGCGATCACGTTTACGTTCTTTTGGCCCGACGCCAGACGGTGGGAGGGCTGCGATTTTCGCGTTGAGATCGCGACCGGCGAGGAGCTGCCACGATGACTCATAGCCCCGCCGACGCCTTCGTGTTCTTCGGCGCGACCGGTGATCTCGCCTACAAGAAGGTCTTCCCGGCGCTAGAGGCGATGATCGCCGCCGGCCGTCTGTCGGTACCGATCATCGGCGTCGCCAGGGCCGGCTGGGATCTCGAGCGCCTCCGCGAGCGCGCCCGCGCCAGCGTGGCCGAGCACGGGGGCGGCGTCGATGAGGTCACCTTCGCCAAGCTCCGCGAGCAGCTCCGCTACGTTGACGGCGACTATGGCGACGCCGCGACCTTCGAGGCGCTCCGCCGCGAGCTCGGCGACGCGGCCCACCCGGTCCACTACCTGGCCATCCCGCCGAGCCTGTTCCCGGTCGTCATCAAACACCTCGGGCAATCCGGCTGTAACCACGGCGCCCGCGTGGTCGTCGAGAAGCCCTTTGGTCGCGACCTCGCCAGCGCCGTCAAGCTGAGCGAGACGGTCCACAGCGTGTTCGATGAGTCGGACGTCTTCCGCATCGATCACTATCTGGGCAAAGAGACCGTACAGAACCTGCTCGTGTTTCGGTTCGCCAACACGCTGCTCGAGCCCATCTGGAATCGCCTCTACGTCGAGAGCGTCCAGATCACCATGGCTGAGAGCTTCGGCGTCAAAGGGCGCGGGAGCTTTTACGAGGAGGCGGGCGCCATCCGCGACGTGGTGCAGAACCACCTGCTCCAGGTCGTCGGCTTTTTGGCGATGGAGCCGCCCGCGAGCAGCGGGCACGAGTCGATTCGCGACGAGCTGGCCAAGGTGTTTCGCCAGACCCGCCCGCTCTTGAGCGCCGACGTGGTCCGCGGTCAGTTTGTCGGCTATCGCGACGAGCCCGGGGTCGCCGCCGACTCCGACGTCGAGACCTTCGCGGCGCTCCGCCTGGAGATCGATTCGTGGCGTTGGGACGGGGTCCCCTTCTTCATCCGCGCGGGCAAGCGCCTGCCGCTCGACGCCACCGAGGTCGTGGTGCAGCTCAAGCGCCCGCCGCTCACCAAGCTGGCACCCGGCCGAGGCAACACGATCCGCTTTCGGCTCAGTCCCGACCTGCGCATCACGCTGGGTGCGCGGATAAAGGTGCCTGGCCAGGGTCTGCTCAGCGAGCCCACCGAGCTCGCCTTGGTTCACCGGCCCGAGGGCCACGAGATGAGCGCCTATGAGCGGCTGCTCGGTGACGCGCTGAGCGGCGACCCGACGCTGTTCTCACGGCAGGACGCCGTGGAGGCCGCGTGGGCCATCGTCGATCCGGCGCTTGAAGACCGCGACCCCGTCTCGCCGTATGCCCCCGGCACCTGGGGCCCCCCGCGAGCGGACGAGCTGACAGCGGCGGTCGGCGGCTGGAGCAACCCTAGCGCAGGAGCAGAGACGACATGAACATTCTCGCCATCGACGTCGGCGGAACCCACGTCAAGCTGCGCGTCTCGAGCCACGAAGAGTCGCGCGCGTTCGAATCGGGCGCCGCGATGACTCCCGAGCAGATGGTCAAGGCGATCAAAGAGCGAACCGCCGATTGGTCCTACGACGTCGTCTCTTTAGGCTACCCGGGCCTGGTGCTCCATCAGCGCATCGCCGCGGAGCCGAAAAACCTCGGTGAGGGGTGGGTCGGCTTCGACTTTGCCAAAGCGTTCGAGCGACCGACGAAGCTGGTCAACGACGCCGCGATGCAGGCGCTCGGCAGCTACAGCGGCGGCCGGATGCTCTTTCTCGGCCTGGGCACCGGCCTCGGCTCGGCGATGATCGTCGACGATAAGGTCGAGCCCATGGAGCTCGCGCACCTCCCTTACAAGAAGGGCAAGTCCTACGAGCACTATGTCGGCGCGGCTGGCCTCGAGCGCCTCGGGCCCAAGCGCTGGGAGGAGCACGTCTGGGCCGTGGTCGACATGCTGAGCGCGGCGCTCGAGCCCGACTCGGTGGTGATCGGCGGCGGAAACGCCAGCAAGCTGCACGATCCGCCGCCGGGCGTGCGTCTGGGCGACAACGAGAACGCCTTCGCCGGGGGATTTCGGCTCTGGGCTCACGCCGACGAACCTCGCCAACCCAGCGCCCGGCCCGCGGGCCCGAGCATGACCATCGGCATGATCGGGCTTGGCCGCATGGGGGCGAGCATGGTGCGGCGGCTCAGCCGCGGTGGGCACCGCGCCGTGGTCCACGATCGATCGGCCCAGGCGATCCACGCGCTCGTCTCAGACGCCACCGCCGGCGCGGTCGGCGCCGCCTCGCTCGCCGAGCTGGTCGCCAAGCTGGAGACGCCCCGCGCCATCTGGATGATGGTGCCGGCCGCGGTGGTCGACGGCACCATCGACGCCCTCGCGCCGCTGCTTAAAGCCGGCGACACCATCATCGACGGCGGCAACTCGTATTACATCGACGACATTCGCCGCGCCAAGGCGCTCGCGGCCAAGGGCATTCACTACCTCGACGTCGGCACCAGCGGCGGCGTCTGGGGGCTCGAGCGCGGCTACTGTCAGATGATCGGCGGCGATGACGAACCCGTCGCCCGGCTCGACCCCATCTTCTCCGCACTCGCGCCACCGGCCGACTCGGCGCCGCCCACTCCCGGCCGGCGCACCGCGGGGACGGCTGCCCACGGCTATCTTCACTGCGGCCCAGCCGGCGCCGGACACTTCGTCAAGATGGTCCACAACGGCATCGAATACGGCCTCATGGCCTCCTACGCCGAGGGCCTCAATATCCTGAAGCACGCCGATGTCGGCTCGCGCGATCACGCCACCGACGCCGAGACGACCCCGCTTCGCGATCCCGAGCACTACCGCTACGAGCTCGATCTCGGCGAAATCACTGAGGTTTGGCGTCGCGGCAGCGTCATCGCCTCGTGGCTGCTGGATCTCACCGCGGCCGCCCTCGCCGAGGCCCCCGAGCTGGACGGCTTCGCGGGCCGCGTCTCGGACTCGGGCGAAGGGCGGTGGACCGCCATCGCGGCGATCGACGTCGGAGCGCCCGCGCCTGTCCTCTCGGCCGCGCTCTATCAGCGCTTCGCGTCGCGCGGCGAGGGCGACTTTGCCAACAAGGTGCTCTCGGCGATGCGCGGCGCCTTTGGCGGCCACCGCGAGAAGTCGGCGTGACGGCGTGAGCCCCGAGCCGCTCGCCATGGAGATCCTCGCCGATGCCGGTGCCGCCGCCACGCGCTGCGCCGAGTGGATCGCTCGGGCCGCGCGCGAGGCGGTCGCCGCCCGAGGCCGCTTCGTGATGGCGCTCAGCGGTGGCGCGACGCCGCTGCCGATGTTTGACGCCCTGGCAGCGCAGTCCGTCCCGTGGCACGCCGTGGACCTCTTCCAGGTCGACGAGCGCGTCGTCGCCGCCTCGGACGAGCGTCGCAATCTCAGGGAGTTGCGCGCGCGGCTCACCAGCAAAGTGCCGCTTGACGACGCACACCTTCATCCGATGCCGGTCGAGCTCGCCAGCGGCGATGGCGCTAGCCAATATGCCATGGCACTTCGCGCGGTGGCCGGCGAGCCGCCGATCCTCGATCTCATTCACCTCGGGCTGGGGGCCGATGGTCACACCGCGTCCCTGGTCCCCGGCGATCCGGTCCTCGAAGTGGCGGACGCGGATATCGCCGTGACCCGCCTCTACGCCGGCACACGGCGCATGACATTGACAGTGCCGGCAATCTCGCGCGCACGAACGCTCGTGTGGCTCGCCGCCGGGCGCGACAAACGAGAGCCCTTGCGCCGCCTGCGCGCGGGCGACAGGTCCATCCCCGCGGGGCTGATCTCACGTCACAACGCGGTGATCTTCACGGACGTGGAGGCGGCCGCCTCCGGCGCGGGCTCTTCGCGTCAGGCGGCCGATCGCGATGACCCAAGCACAGAGGCGGAACACCCATGAACGCTGACACCCTCGCCGAGACCACCCGCGATACGTTGTGCATCAACACGCTGCGCTTTCTCGCGGCCGACATGGTCGAGAACGCACACTCCGGGCACCCGGGCCTGCCGATGGGCGCGGCGTCGATGGCGTACGTGCTGTGGACCCGGTTTTTGCGCCACAGCCCGAGGGATCCGAGCTGGATCGACCGAGATCGCTTCGTCCTCTCGGCAGGACACGGCTCCGCACTGCTCTACGCGCTCCTGCATCTGTCGGGATACGAGCTGCCGCTCGAGCAGCTCAAGCGATTCCGCCAGTGGCAGAGCCTGAGCCCCGGTCATCCCGAGAGCCACCTGACCCCGGGCGTTGAAGCCACGACGGGTCCGCTGGGCCAAGGCGTCGCCAACGCCGTGGGCATGGCGATAGCCGAGGCTCACCTCGCCGCCCGCTATAACCGCGACGACTCGCCGCTCTTTTCGCATTTCACCTACGCGCTCGCCTCCGACGGCGATCTCATGGAGGGAATAGCCAGCGAAGCCTGCTCGCTCGCGGGCCACCTCCGCCTGGCGCGGCTGATCGTTTTATATGACAACAACCATGTGACGCTCTCGGCCGGCACTCCGATCGCGTTTACCGAAGATGTGAGCGCCCGCTACCGGGCCTACGGTTGGCAGGTCATTGAGGTTGAAGACGGCAATGATATCAGGGATCTTGAGGGCGCGATCGAGGCCGCTCAGGCCAACACCGAGCAGCCCACGCTGATCTCGGTCCAGACCGTTCTCGGCTATGGCGCCCCCGAAAAAGAGGGGACCTATGGGGCGCACGGCAGCCCGCTGGGTAGAGACGAGCTCGCCCGGGCCAAGGACAACCTCGGCTGGCCAACCCATGAGCTGTTCCACATTCCGGCGGAGGCGCTCGGCACCTTTCGCGAGCGCGGGGTGGGCGGCGATGAGGTCATGAGAGCGTGGAACCGTCGCTTTGACGCCTATCACGCGCGCTACCCGCAGCTCGGCGACGAGATCACGCGGCGCTTTCTGGGCGAGCTGCCCACCGGCTGGGACACCGACCTGCCGATCTTCGCCGCCGATGACAAAGGCCTCGCGACCCGAAAAGCCTCGGAGGCGGTCATGCAATCGATCGCCCGGGCGGTCCCCGAGCTTGTCGGTGGATCCGGCGATCTGGACCCGTCGACGTTCACCTGGCTCAAAGGCGCCGGAGACTTCCAGTCGCCGCGCTCGTCGGCCGACGTACAGGGCGCGGTCGGCGGCCAGTGGAGCTACGCCGGACGCAACATCCACTTCGGCGTCCGCGAGCACGCGATGGCCGCCGCCGCCAACGGGCTGGTCTACCACGGTGGTTTTCGCCCCTACGCCGCCACGTTCTTCGTCTTCAGCGACTACATGCGGCCCTCGATTCGCCTCGCCGCCCTGGCTCAGCTCAACACGATCTTCGTGTTCACCCACGACAGCGTCGGCGTCGGCGAGGACGGCCCCAGCCACCAGCCCATCGAGCACCTGGCGTCACTGCGGGCCATTCCAAACCTCCTGGTCTTGCGCCCGGCCGACGCCAACGAGACGCGGGTCGCCTGGCGCGTGGCGCTTCAGCAGCGGACGCGCCCG
>CAZNZH010000109.1:0-10813 GCA_964577445.1 uncultured Myxococcales bacterium | reverse complement strand
AAGAGGCCGAGGAGCTGCTCGGTGGGGACGGTGACGGTGTGGGGGCCGCCGGCGGCGCGGGCCGCGCCGAGGTTGGCGGGGTCGAGGACCTCGGCGACCACGAGCGCGCGGCGGGCGGTGTCGCCGGGGGCCGCCGTGCTGTCTCGCACGCTGAGGATGAGGCCGAGCGTGGCCGCGTCGGGGCTCGCGGAGCGGGGGTCGGCCAGGAGGAGGACGCGCTTGGCGGCGGCCACGTCCACGCGCTCGAGGTAACCCTCCTCGCCGGGGTGGCCGTGGCGGTAGACGACGCGGCTGAGGGCGGGGGCGTCGAGGAAAGGCGGGCGCATCTCGGACTCGCCCACGACGGCGAAGTGCGGGCGCATGGCGGACTTGTGGTAGTGGGCCATCAGCTCTTCGAGGAGCGGCCGGGTCGCGCCGTTGACGCCCACGACGACCGTGTGGCGCTTGAGGCCGGCGGGGCGGTTGGCCGCGATGTCGATGACCTCGCGCACGACGTCGGTGCCGAGGCCGATGAGAAAGCTCACCAAGAAGAGGCCGAAGACGGTGAGGCCGAGGCTGACGGCGACGACGGCGAGGTCGGAGGGGTTCGGCAGCATGTTGCCGGGGTCTTGGACCTGCCGAAAGGCCCACCAGAGCCTGACGAAGAAGTGGTGGTCCATGCCCGTGGCCACGCCGTCGCCGTCGAAGTCGACGCGGTCGGCGGTGAGGTGGTCGAGCAGCACCGTGCCGCAAAAGGAGATCAAGGCGACCGCGCCGCCCATCAGGGCCACCTTGCGGGCGCGCTCGCCGCGGAGGAGGACCACCCGGAGATCGGTGATGAGCGTGGACCAATAGCGGATGAGGAGGACGAGGCGGGCCAGGCGGAAGAGGCGCAGCCAGCGCGCGTTTGGGAGGCCGAGGACCCCTGGGAAAAAGGAGGCGAGGGCGGCGGCGTCCAAGAGCAGGTAGCCGGCGCGCCGGGTGAGGATGAGCCAGCGCGGGAGGTCGGCGGGCTCCGTGTCGAGCCTGGGCGCGCTCAGGGCGACGCTGCGGAGGATGAGCTCGACCGTGAAGAGGGAGAGGAACGCCCACGCGGCCCAGGGCGGGAAGGCGGCGGGGAGCAGGCTGAGCACGATGGCGGCGCCGATGCACAGGCGCACGGCGGGCGCCTCGACGATGGCGTGGGCCCGCATCGGCGCCCACGCGGCGGGGCGACCGCCGCGCTGGCCTCCCTGCGAGCCGTCGCGACTCACCGGCCGAGCGGGATCTTCATGAAGTCGAACGCGACGTCGGCGCGATGGTAGACGCGCCGCACCGCCGCGCTCGCCAAGCTGTGCGGCGGGGCGGAGCGGCCGATGTCGGTGAAGTAAATGGCCTCGTTGCCGCCCGCCACGTAGTCGGCCAGGTGGTTGAGCGCCCCGCGGTGGGTAGGGAGGTCCTTGTCCCAGCCCGCCGCGTCGACGACGAGGATGTCGTTGCCCAAGAAAAAGCGCTCGGACTCCGCGGGGATCTGCTTGAAATCCGAGGCGTAGGTGACCTTCTTCTTCCCGGTGTCGAAGTGGTACCCGTAGTTCGGGCGCGAGCCTTCGCCGGTGGCGGCCTCCAGTGGAAAGGCCGTCACCTCGATGTCGCCGAAGACCAGCGGCGTGCCGGCGACCAGCCGCGTGTGCTCGAGGGTCGTGAAGGGCCCGTAGCGCTCGACCGATTCGGCCCAGAGATCATCGGTCGCCAAAAAAGGCAGCGTGTGCTCGCTCCACTTGTCGAGCTTGCCGAGCCCGCCCGCGGCGTCTCGGCTCGCGTTGACCACCGCGACGCCCGTGACCGACAGGGCCGCGTCGATCTGCTCGTCGAAGTCATGGGTGCAGTCGACCAGGATGTAGGTCGCGATGTTCTGCATCAGCGCTGACGAGCGCCGGCGGTAGTTGCGCCCCACCGCGTCGGTGATCGGGGTCGAGGGGCCGGTGCCGAGAAACTGAAAATACGCCATGAAAACCGCCTCTTAGCCGTGACTTCGCGCAGGATGTGTCGCCGCCTTGTGGGGGCGTGCCGACCGGGAGCGGCGTCGGCGCCGGGCTGAGCGCGCCCGCCACCGGGGGCCGCTCAGGGCGGCCACCTCGCCGAGCGCCCGGCGCTGCGCGCTCACGGGCACGATGCGCCCCCGGGGCAGCAGCCGTCGATGGGTGTGGAGAGGCAGAGGCCGCCCGCGGCGCAGGAGTCCGCCGTGCACGGGTCCTCGTCGTCACAGACCACCTCCGGCACCTGGGCGACGCAGATGACGGCCTCAGAATCGCAGACCCACGCTTCGCAACCGTGCCCGGGGCAGTCCTCGTCGACCAGGCAGCACCCGGCCGGGCTGTCGGCGACGATGGCGATGTCGTCCAGCCACACGCCGCGCCCGGCGTTGATCGCCGCGTCCACCGTGTCGAAGCGCACCTCGATGGTCACCGACTTCCCGGACCACGCCGTCAGGTCGAAGGTCTGTCGGGTGAACGTGGCCAGCGTGTCGCCAAAGCACGGGGTCTGCACCTTGCCGTCGATGGCGACCTCGGTGAAATCGAAGCTACAGCCGCCGCTCTCGTCGAGATCCTGGCGCAGCCACAGCTCGAGCGAGGCCTCCCCAGCGGGCACCTGCACGACCCGAGCCGCGGTCGCGAAGGTCGCCCCGTAGTCGTAGCTGTAGTCCGGCAGGTGGCCGCAGTACAGGCTCGTCGCGCCGGTGTGCGCCTCGCTGCTGTCCAACTGCCAGCGGACCTCCGCGTTGGTGCTGGTCAGCGTCCACGGGCCGAGCGCCCCGGCGCCCTCGAAGGAGTCGACGAAGACCGTGCCCGACGCGAGCGGGCCGTAGGGTGTGTTGGAGCACGCGCCGCCGTCGCACGCGTCCAGGGTGCAGATGAACCCGTCGTCGCAGTCCTTGGGCACGAAAGCGCAGTAGCCGTCGTCGCAAGCGTCGTCGGTGCAGGGGTCGCCGTCGTCGCAGTCGGCGCTCACGTCGCAGCACAGCGGGTCCACAGGCCCGGGCTGGCACGCGCCGAGGTCGCAGGTGTCCTTGAGCGTGCACGGGTCGCCGTCATCGCAGGTGAGCTTGTTCGGCGCCGACTGGCAGCCCTCCACCTTGTCGCAGAAGTCGTCCGTGCATGGGTTTTTGTCGTCGCAGACGATGGTGACGCCGAGACACGCCCCCTCGACGCAGGTGTCGCCGCTGGTGCAGGCGCTGCCGTCGTCGCAGTCGCCGTCGACCAGCGCCGCCACGCAGCCCGTGGCCGGGTCGCAGCTCGCGTCGAGGCAGGGGTTGTCCTCCCCGCAGTCGGGCGGCGCGCCGGGTGTGCAGACGCCGTCGACGCATGTGTCGCCGGCCGTGCAGGCGTCGCCGTCTTCGCAGGGGCCCACGCGCGGCTTCCACTGGCAGCCGCTGGTCGGGTCGCACACGTCGTCGGTGCACGGGTTGCCGTCGTCGCACTTGAGCACCGTGCCGTCGCACTTTCCCTGAAAGCAGCGGTCGTTCAGGGTGCACGCGCTCAGGTCGTCGCAGGGTCTCTGGTTGTAGGTGTAGACGCAGCCCGCGCCGGGGTCGCACGCGTCCGTGGTGCAGGGATTGTCGTCGTCGCAGGCGATGGCGCTGCCCCGCCCGCACACGCCCGCGTTGCAGCGCTCGCCGGTGGTGCAGTCGTCCCCGTCGTCGCAGGCGGCGCCGTCCGCGACCGCGGCGAGCTCGCACTTGCCGGCGACGCAGCGTGGCGCCTCGCACCCCGGGGTGGCTCCCCCGCTGGGCGCGCAGTCGCCGTCGATTGTGCATTGCACCGGCGGCAGCTCGACCTCGGCCGCCTCCGCCGCGTCCCCGCCGTCGGTTCCGACCGCCGCGTCCCCGCCCACCTCAGCGGCCTCAGCCCCGTCGACGGCGTCGGTCGTCCCGGTGGCGTCCGCGGCGCCTCCATCGCAGCCGCCCAGCCACCCGGAGGCCGCCAAAAGCAGCGCCGCAACCAGGCGCACGCCGCGCCGCCTCACGCCTGAAAGCGCCTGTGAGCGTTGGGCGAGAGGGCTGAAGCTGCGGTCGCAGACGCACATGGTGCGCACGTTACCCGACCAGCCCCATGACCGCCAGCACGCCCCCCAGCGCGGCCAGCGCGATGCCCCCGACCGCCATCCACCGCGCCGCCCTCGACGCCGACGCCACCAGCTCCGCCTCGCTCTTCAGCGAGAGCAGGTAGGCGCCGCCCTTCTGCTCAGGCTTGCGCAACACGAGCCCGTCATCCAGGTCCACCACCTCGCCCAGGGCGTACAGGGGCTTGCCCACCGCCAAGACGCGCTCCTCGAAGCGATAGCCCACGGTGCGCCGCTGCCCGCCCATGCCCATGGCCAACCCGCCCACCGCGACCCGGAACCCGCCGTAGCCGACCGTCAGCGTGTCGCCGAGGCCCTGCTCGGCCCCTCCCGGCGGCTCGAAGCGGTCGACGACCTTGTCGAGTTCGAGCTTCGCGCCACCGGGCAGCACCCGGATGCGCCCGCTGCCGTCGTCCAGGTAGAAGATGGCCTCGCGCCGATTCTGACTCACGACCTCCTCGGTCTTGCGCCACTCGGTGCGCGTTGAGCCGCCAGAGTCGCGGACCTCATGGCGCGACTCCACCACGCGCACCACGCGCGAGTCGCAGACCGCCGCGGCCTGCCCGCTGAGCTCGCCGGTGACGGGCTCGTCGCAGCCGACCGTCCCCTTCAGCTCGACGATCTCGGCGTATCCGCTGCTCCCGCCGCCGGGCATCTCCGCGCGCACGGACGCCACCAGCGCCGTCAAGTCGCCGACCCGCGAGGTGTCGGTCGCCGCCATGACGGCCGCGCCCTGCTTCTTCTTCTTCGACCAGAACACCAGGGCCAGGCCGAGCAGCACAAAGATGATCCCTGCGATAATCACGGGTCGCGCCTCGTGTGTAGGGGGCGTGGGGTGCCGGCGGCGATGGTAGCGGCTGGTAGCCCAGTTCGTCACGCCCCTGACATGGATGTCATAGCTGAGGGGCCCACGGACGTTGAACGTCACCACCTCGCCGGCCCGCCGCGCCGCCCGGGGTGGCCCCCCGCGCTCGGGAAAGCCATTGAAACCCTGGGCTATCGCGACACACCCGCGCCCACAGACCTTGGGCCAGCCACCCTTGGATCCCTTCTTGCAATACCTCCTCTGGCGCAACGGCGGCCATCCCCCATCGGTCGCCGCTCACACCCAGGAGTGCCCATGGCGACCCAACCCGAGACGGTCTTCAGGTCCGACGCGGATTCCAGCCCTCGCGCCTTCGACGCGGCTCGTCCCCGGCGAGCGGCCTCGCGGCGCGCCGAGACGCGGCTCCGCGAGACCCTCGTTGAGCCGGTGGACACCGTGGCGGCCTACCTGCGTCGAATCGGCGAGGTGTCGCTCCTGGACCGCCGCGGCGAGCAGCGGGTGGCCCGCGAGATCGAGGAGGGGACCGCTCAAGCGTTCGACGCGCTGCTCGCGCTGCCCTTTGGGTGCCGTGAGCTGCTCGATTCCTCGCGCCGGCTCTTGGAGGATTCGAACTACCGCTGCCAGGTCCTCGAGACCGACGACGAGTCGATCGATCTCGACGACGAGTCCGTCGACAAGGATCTCGACAAGTTCCACAACGATCTGCTCGCCGCGCGCGCCCGGTGGGAGCTCGCCTGCCAGACGCTGGCGAACGGCGGGATGCCCGAGGGCCCCGAGGGCGAGACCGGCCCGGAGCGCCTCTGTCGAGCGCGCAACGATCTGTTCCGTCTGTTCAAGGAGTTCGGCTTCGGCCACCGCATCCTGCGCCGCGCGGTGACCACCGTGGCCCGGCGCGCGGACGACGTGAAGCGCGCGCGCCGCCAGATTCAGCGCGTGGCCCGGCCCGCGGGGCTCGCGTGGCAGGCCGTCGCCGCCGCGGTCCGCGAGGGGCGCCCGGTGGGGTCGGTGTCCGAGCCGGTGCTGCGTCGCCTCACCGAGTCGGTCGCGCTCCTCGACGCGGCTCTGCTCGAGATGGGGACGACCGCCGAAGAGCTGATCTGCCGCCAAGACGATCTGCAGGCGGGCCGAGTGCGCGCCGATGACGCGCGGGCCCTCATGATCCTCGCGAACCTGCGCTTGGTCGTCTCCATCGCCAAGCGCTACGCCAACCGCTCGATGCCGCTGCTGGACCTCATCCAGGAGGGCAACATCGGGCTGATGAAGGCGGTCGAGAAGTTCGAGTACCGCCGCGGTTACAAGTTCTCCACCTACGCGACCTGGTGGATTCGCCAGGCGATCACGCGCGCGCTGGCCGACCAGGGGCGGACGATCCGCATCCCCGTGCACCTGGTGGAGACGCTCAACCGCATCACCCGGGCGCGAGTGGAGCTGGAGCACGCGCTGAGCCGCGAGCCCACGCACGAGGAGATCGCCGAGCGCCTGGAGGTGCCCGTGGACACGGTCTCCCGCACGCTGAAGCTGGCGCGGACGCCCGTGAGCCTCGAGACCCCCGTGGGCGATGACGACGACACGCAACTATGCGATTTCATTGCCGACGAGCACAGCGCGACGCCCGAGGAGATCGCGACGCGGCAGAGCCTGCGCCTGGCGACCCACGAGCTGCTCGAGACGCTGACCGACCGCGAAGCCCGCATCCTGCGCAAGCGGTTTGGCATCCTGGAGCGGCGCAACTACACCCTCGAGGAGGTCGGGCGCTGCCTTCAGCTCACCCGCGAGCGCATCCGGCAGATCGAGGCGAAGGCCATCGAGAAGCTGCGGGTGCCCGGTCGCGCTGGTGAGGCCTTCGAGGCGTGGAGCGAGGTCAGCTCGCACTGAGCGGGGGGCAGGGTGGCGGTGGCGCGACCAGGCGGCGCCTGGGGCTCACGCGTGCCAGCCGCGGCTCAGGTCACCGAGCACCTCGGCCGCGGCGTGCGCGACCTCGCTGGCGAGGACGCCCCCGGCGGGGCGCGTCGCGGCGAGCCGCCGGCCGGCGAGCCCGTGCACCAGCGCAGCGGACACGGCGGCGTCCATCGGCGCCAGCCCCTGTGCGCGCAGGGCCCCGACGAGGCCCGCCAGCACGTCGCCCGTGCCCGCGGCCGCCAGGACCGGCTCGGAGATCGGGATGATGACGCTGGGCGCGCCAGGCGCGGCGACCACGGTGCGGGCTCCCTTGAGCACGACCACCGCGCCCGTCGCCTCGGCGAGCCGCGTGGCCGCGGCGCCTCTGTCGGCCTGGACCGCGGCGGTGTCTCGAGCCAGCAAGCGCCCCGCCTCGGCCGGGTGTGGCGTCAGGACGGTCCCCGCCGGCAACCCTCGGCGGTCGGCGGCCGCGGCCCAGAGGTTCAGCGCGTCGGCGTCGAGCACCAGTGGCCGTGACGACGCCAGGGCCGCGGCCAGCGCCTCTTGAGCGAGCGCGCCCGTCCCGAGCCCGGGCCCGACCACAAAGACGCTGGGGCGGGGGGCGAGACCCCTGCGCAGATCCGACAGCATCAGCTCGGGCGGCCGCTCGACCGCGCCGTCCCCGCCGCCGGGTCGCGACCACGTCACCAGCCCCGCGCCGCCACGCAGCGCGCCGAGCCCGGCCAGCACGGCGGCGCCCTGCTGGCCCTCAAATCCCCCGATGATCCCTACATGCCCGGAGCTGCCCTTGTGCGCCGCCGGGTCCCGCCGCGGCAGCAGCGCGGCGACCGCCGACTCGCCGGCCAGCCGCCAGCTCGGCGCCACCGCGTCGACCACCGGGCGGGGCAGGGCGATGCCCACCACGACGACCTCGCCGGCCCAGGGCGCGCCCGCGGCGTGAAACAGCCCCGGCTTGGCCAGCCCGTACGTCGCCGTGAGGTCGGCCCGAAAGACGGGCCCCGCCGGCTCGCGGCCGTCCGCTGGCAGCCCGCTCGGCAGGTCGACGGCCACCTTCAGCCCGTGCCGCGCCGCGTTCGCCTCGTCGATGAGCGCCGCGGCCGCGCCCTCGACCGGCCGCGTCAACCCGGTCCCGTAGAGCGCGTCGCCGATGAGGTCCGCGTGCCCCAGCGCGTGCCCGACCCCGCCGCCGACCGCGCCCGCGAGCACCTTCAGCTCGCCGCCCCGGGCCACCCAGAGCCCGTGATTCGCGCGCGCGTCGCCGGTGAGGCGCTCCGGCTCGCTCGGCGTCACGCAGCGAACCCGCCAGCCGCGATCGGCGAGGTGCCGCGCGATGACGTACCCGTCGCCGCCATTCTGCCCGCCGCCGCAGAGCACCACCGCCTTGCCCGCGCGTCCGCCGGTGCGCGCCGCGATGGCGTCGACCGTCCCAGCGCCCGCCAGCTCCATCAACACCCGGCCGGGGATCCCCACCTCGTCGATGGTGCGCCGGTCCAGCTCACGCGCCTGGGCCGCGGTCGCCAGCAACTGGAACCCCGCGGCGTCGCGAAACAGCATGCTCAGCGCGCCCCCATGAGTTCCCTCATCTCGCGAACGGCTCGCTCAAAGCCCACCAGGACCGCCCGCGCGACGATGGAGTGGCCGATGTTCAGCTCTTCGATCTCCGGGATCTGCGCGATGTCGGTCACGTTCACGTAGTCGAGCCCGTGCCCGGCCGCGACCACCAGCCCAGCGCTCGCCCCCAGCTCCGCCGCCCGTTCGATCCGCCGGAGCTCCTCCTCGCGCTCGTCGTCGTCGTCGGCCTCCGCGTAATCGCCCGTGTGCAGCTCGATGACCTCGACCCCCAGGCGCACCGCAGCCTCGATCTGAGCGGGCTCCGGGTCGATGAAGAGGCTGACCACGATGTCCGCGTCCATGAGCGCCGCGCAGAGGGGCCGCAGCGACGCCTCAAGGCCCGCGGCGTCCAGGCCACCCTCCGTGGTCTGCTCCTCGCGCTTTTCCGGCACCAGCGTCACCGAGTCGGGCGCGATGGCCAGCGCGATGGCGAGCATCGCGTCCGTCGCCGCCATCTCCAGATTCAGCCGCGTCTGGACGGTCTCCTTGAGGATGCGGACGTCGCGGTCCTGGATGTGCCGGCGGTCCTCACGCAGGTGCACGGTTATTTGGTCGGCCCCGGCCAGCTCGGCCTGAGCCGCCGCCGTCACCGGGTCCGGGTAGCGCGTGCCGCGGGCCTGCCGGATGGTGGCCACGTGGTCGACGTTGACGCCCAGTCGCGTTCGCATCTCGCTCTCCTCAGTGGTCCGCGCCGCCGTCGTCGCGGCAGCCGATGGCGCGCTCGATGGCGTCGACGATGTCGGAGGCCATCCCGTTGATGCGGTCGCTGTCGTCGCCCTCGAGCATGACGCGGCACTTGTTCTCGGTTCCAGAGTAGCGCACCAGCACGCGCCCCAGCGCGCCCAGCTCGGCCTCCGCCGACGCGATGACACGCGCCACCTCCAGCAGCGACTCAAGCGGCGGCTTCGAGCTGACCATGACGCCGAGCAAATTGTGTTGGCTTCCGCTTCGCCGCGCCGCCGCGAATTATTGAAACTCGGCGGCTTCGAGCTGACCATGACGCCGAGCAGCACCTGCGGCACCGGCTCGACGATGCGCTTCAGCTCGGACAGCGGCTTGCCGGTCCGCGCGACGATGGCCAGCACCTGGAGCGCCGTCAGCAGCCCATCGCCCGTGGTGGTGTGGTTCAGCATGAGGACGTGCCCGCTCTGCTCGCCCCCCAGCACGAACCCGCCCGCCCGCATCCTCTCGACGACGTAGCGGTCACCCACGGCGGTGCGCTCCAGCCGCAGCCCGCGCGCGGTCATGGCGCGCTCGAGCCCGAGGTTGCTCATCACCGTGGCCACCACCGTCCTCGCGGTGAGCTGGCCGAGGCGCGCCATGTGGTCCGCCAAGATGCCGAGGATCGCGTCGCCGTCGACGATCTCGCCGTTCTCGTCGCTCAAGAACACGCGGTCGGCGTCGCCGTCGAGGGCGATCCCCACGTCCGCGCCGCGCTCGCGCACCGCCTTGGCCATCAGCTCCGGATGCAGCGCGCCGCACCCCTCATTGATGTTCGTCCCGTCCGGCGTGACGCCGAGCGCGTGGACCTCGGCCCCCAGCTCGTACAGGACCTCCGGCGCGACCCGATAAGCGGCGCCGTTTCCGCAGTCCACGACCACCTTCATCCCCATCAGGGACAGGTCGCGGGGGAAGGTGCCCTTCAGGTGGACGCTGTAGCGCCCGCCCGCGTCGTGGATTCGGTAGGCGCGGCCGATATCTCGCCCCAGCGCCCGGTGCTCGTCGAGCTGACCGCCCTCGATCAGCCGCTCGATCTGCGCCTCGACCTCATCGGGGAGCTTGAAGCCGTCGGCCGCGAAGAACTTGATGCCGTTGTCATCATAGGGATTGTGCGACGCCGAGATGACCACCCCCGCGTCCGCGCGCATCCCCGCCGCCATGAACGCGATTCCGGGCGTCGGCAGGACGCCGAGCTGCACCGCGTCGACACCCATCGAGCAGATCCCCGCCTGAATGGCCGTCTCGAACATGTAGTTCGACAGGCGGGTGTCCTTGCCGATGACGATGCGCGGGCGGGAGTGCTGGCCGCGAAATACGTGAGCCACGGCGCGGCCCAGTTGAAGCGCCACCTCGGGCGTCATCGGGTGCACGTTGGCTTGACCGCGGATCCCGTCGGTCCCGAACAGCTTTCGCGCGTGAGTGTCGGCCATGGATTCCCCCTGCCAGAGCGCCGCGGAGCCTATGGTCCGCAGCCTTTCGCGTCAATCAGCGCGGGCTGGCTGCGATCCGCCTCGCGCGCGAGCGATGGCCGAGGCGACCTGGATGGCGTCACGGCACGCTGCGACGTCGTGGACGCGCACGACGTGCGCTCCGAGCGCCACCGCGACGGCCGAAGACGCCGCGGTGGCGGCCTCGCGCGCGTCGATCCCTCGCCCGGTCAGCTCGCCCAAAAAGCGCTTG
>CAZNZH010000108.1:0-10815 GCA_964577445.1 uncultured Myxococcales bacterium | reverse complement strand
CCGGCTTCACTCACGCGTCTTTAGACCCAGCGCCGGAGCCCGCGTCCGCCGCGCCGGGCGGCGCGGCGGTCGTGGGGGCTGTGGAGGAGGCGCGTGGGACGCGGCCGTCGGGTGCGGGGCTCGCGCCGCTCGCCGGTGTCCCTGCGGTCGCGGTCTCGCCGGCGGCGCCACCCTTGGCGTCGGCGCCAGCGTCCGGTGCCTGCTCATCGAGCCGCGACGCCTCCTGCACCTCGCGCTCAAACCCCGCCATGGCCCGCCGCATCTCGCGCATCCCCTTGCCGAGGTTGCGCGCCAGGTCCGGAAGCTTGTTCGGGCCGATAAAGATGAGGGCCACCACGAGGATGAGCGCCAACTCCCAAGTACCCAGGCCGAACATCGTCAGTCTCCCGAGGATGGCCCCGGACGTCCCGCTCGCGGCCCGCGCTCTAGGATGGCCTTCATCCTGGCTGCGGCGGCGGCGGCGAATCATACGGCGCCGCGTGGGGGCCAGCAAGCAGCGGTTGGGATTCGCATGTCCAGCGTGGCGGCCCGCCCCGCCTCAGAACTTCGTCTCAGCGTCCAGCACGTTCTCGGGCGACTGCGCGTCGATCGCGCAATCCGTGGGCTCCGTCCCCTTCTTGTGAGGTACGCGCTGCCCTTTCCCGTCGCAGCCCAGCAGCCCCGTCGCGGGGTCCACCAGCAGCCACACGACGTCGTCGGGCGGCTTTTGGACCAGGGATCCGTAGTTGCGCGAGGGGCGCACCGACTCCATGAAGGCCTGCCACGCCGGCGCCGCCGCGTCGCCACCGTAGATCTGGTTCGACTTCTCCGAGCGCCCCACCGGCCGCTCGCGGAGGTCTGCGCCCATCCACACCACCGCCGTCCGGTCGTCGGTGTAGCCGTCAAACCACACGTCGTAGGGGAGGGTCCCCGTCTTCCCCGCGACCTCGAGCCCCGAGAGCTTCGCGTGCTTCCCCGTGCCGCGGTTCACGGCCTCGTTGAGGTTCGCGGTGATCAGGTACGCGGTCGAGGCCTCCACCAGACGCTCCCGCGGTCGCACCACGCCGTCCCACACGGCGGTCAGCGCCTCGCTCGTCGTGCTCCAAGGGTCCAGCGGGCTGATGTGCCGCTCGAGCACCCGCCCGTCGGCGTCCACCACCTTGCGGACCGTGTTCATCACGGGCGCCATCCCGCGCAGCGCGAAGACTCCGAAGGCGTGCGCCATGTCGAAGGGGGTCTGGTCGGCGCCCAAGACCTCCGAGGTGTGGCCCTCGAGCGGCCGCCCCAGCCCGAGCTTCCGTCCCCAGGCCTTGTAGTCGTCGAGGCCGCCGCGCTTGAGCACGTCCTGCAGCACGCGCAGGCTGACCGAATTCTCTGATTTCACCAGGGCGTTCCACACGATCATGTCGTCTTTGGAGCGCGCGCCCGTCGGGTTGTAAGCGCCCTCGCGGAAGGGGGCGCCCGAGAAGAGCGCTGAGGGCGGCAGCCCCATGTCGTAAGCCTTCGAGTACACGATGGGCTTCATGGTCGACCCCGTCTGGCGGAGCGCGCGTGTGCGATCCACCTGGCTGCGGTCGAAGTCCCACGCCCCCACCATGGCGTCCACGCCGCCTACCACCTGCCGGTGGGAGATGATCGCACCCTCCATCCGCGGGATCGGGATGAGGTCGAGCTGGCCCTCGCCCTTCGTCGCCGCCAGGACCTGCACCCACACGACGTCTCCGGGGGCGACGACCTTGTCCAGCGCGTCGATCTTGCCCTCGAAAGACACGCTCTTGGTCCGATCCCGGCCGCCCTTGGCCGTCCGCGGCAGCTCGGTGTAGGGCACCGCCCACCGGGTGCGCTTCAGGGTCAGCTTGCCGGACGCCCCCGGGCCCAGCTCGACCGTCGCCTCCTTGGCACCCGCCTCGGAGACCCGGCCCAGGTAGCGTCTGCCCTCCGCCGGCCCCGCCTCCGGTAGCTGCCCGTCGACGCGCGCGAAGAAGGCCTCCCGCGTCATGCGCGCCAGCGGCCCGGCGTAGCCTTGCTTACGCGCCACGTCCTCCAGCGCCTCGCCCAGCGCCCGCGACGCCATCCGCTGGACGACCGGATCCACCGCCAAAGAGACCCGCAGCCCGAGATCGAGCCAGGACCTCTCGGCCGTCCCGTAGCGCTCGACGATGTCGCGCCGCACCGCCTCTGCGTACTCGGGCACGTGGTCGCCCAGCGGGTCGCGCATCGGGTAGACGACGAGCTGCGCTTTGAGCGCGGCGCTCGCCTCCTCCGAGGTTATCCAGCCCCGCCGCTGCATCTGAGCCAGGACGTGGGCCATCCGCTCGCGCGCGGCCGGCATGTTCACGGCGGCGTTGACCCGCCCCGGCGCCTGAAACGAGCCCGCGATCATCGCCAGCTCCGCCAGGCCCAAGTCCCAGAGATCTTTACGGAAATAGTTCTGCGCCGCCGCCTGCACGCCGTAGCTCCCGTGCCCCAGAAACCCGGCGTTCAGGTACCAGGTCAGGATCTGCTGCTTCGAGTACAGATCCTCCATCCGCCGCGCCAGGATGGCCTCGCGGATCTTGCGGACGTAGCTGCGGTCGGCGCCCACGATGGCTTTGGCGAGCTGCTGGGTGATGGTGCTGGCGCCCTCGCGGACGTCGCCGGCTCGCAGGTTGGTGATCATGGCGCGCACGACGCCTTTGAAGTCGACGCCGCCGTGGCTGAAGTAGCGGGCGTCTTCGGCGGCCAGCACGGCGAGCACCAGGTCGCGCGGGAGCTGGTCCCAACGCACCTGGATGCGGCGCTCTTGGTACCACTCGCCGACGACCTGCCCGTCGGCCGAGGTGAAGGTGGTCACGCCCGCCGAGCTGAGGTCGTCGAAGCCGTCCAGCCGCGGCAGATCTCGGGCGAAGTGCGCGTAGACGCCGACGACGGCGAGGCTCGCCAGAAGCCCGCCCCACAGCGCCAACGCGAACACGGCGCGGAGCAGCCCGCCGGCGACTCCGCCGGGGCGGCGCGGAAAGACGCGGACGGACGTGGGGGAGGGCAGGTCGCTCACGGGTCGGGAGGGTACGCGGTCCACCGGCGCTCAACAATGAAGACCTGCCGATCCTTCCGAGGCGACGCCGTCCGAGCGGCGTGCGGCGCGCCTGGGCCGAGGGCTGACTCGGCGCGGACGCTTGGCGGCCGAGCGGGTTCGGGGCATGGTGGCGGGCATGAACGAGGCAAAGGGTGATGGCGCGGGGCGTGGGCCGGTCGATGTGGTCGTCACCGGGGCCGCCGGATTTATCGGCGAGGCGCTGGTGAGTCGGTTGCGTCAGGCGGGCCTGACCGTCCAGGGGGTCGACATCGCCGCGGGGGAGACGCCGACGCTTCGGATGGATGTGACCGACGGGGCCGCCGTGCTCAAGGTGCTGCGGCGGCTCAAGCCGCGCCGCATCGTCCACGCGGCGGCGCAGGTCGACGAAGGCGGTGACCCGGACCGTTTTCAGGAGGTCAACGTCGCCGGCACCCAGAACGTGCTGGACGCGGCGGCCTCGGTGGGCGTCGAGCGGTTCGTCCACATCTCGTCGATCGCCGCGTTGGGGCTGGACCCGGGCCCCGGCGCGGGCGAGGGGACGCCGCTCGACCCCAACACCGGCTCGCCCTACTTCGACACCAAGGCGGCCAGCGAGGAGCTGGTCCGCCACGCCATGGCCGGCGGCCGCCTGAAGACGGTCATCGTGCGCCCCGGCGACATGTACGGCCCGCGCTGCAAGCCCTGGGTCGAGCGCCCGCTGGCCCTGATGCGGAGGAAGATGCCGGTGCTCATCGGCGGCGGCTCCGGGCTCATCGCCCACTGCTGGATCGACAACCTCATCGACGGCATCGTGCTGGCGCTGGACGCGCCCGACATCGGCGGCGGCATCTTCCAGTTCCACGACGGCAGCGACACGACCACCTACCGTGAGTACTTCACGCGCCTCGCGAGCGCTGCCGGTCTGGCCCCGCCGCGCGCGTCGATGCCCGAGGCGGCCGCGTCCGCGCTGGGTCGGGCCTTCGCGCTGGGCGGCCGGCTGGTCGGGGGCCCGGTCCCCTTCACCGCCAGCGCGGTGCGCTATATGTGCCGCCGCTCGACCTACTCCCTAGCCGCGTCGCGGGACCGCCTCGGCTACGCCCCCCGCGTCGGCCTCGACGAGGGCATGGAGATGCTCGGGCGCTGGCTGCGAGACCGACCGCCGAGCCGCTGACGACGTAGGGTCTCACAGGGCCAGCCAACACATGGGTCGAGGCGGATCGGCCGCTACGGCGAGTCGCGGGCCGCCGACGCGACCGTTGAGGTGGTCGAGACGCCCGACCGCTATTTTGGCTGTCCCTGCCAGACCCGTATGCGCGACGGTCCCTCGCGAACACGAACCTACCGCACGCACCACCCGGTGCCATCGAGGCTGCGGGCGCAGGAGCAGCCGATGTCGCGGCAGTCGAAGGTGCGCGGGCCACCGAGCCAGTAGTCGAGGCGGTCCGTGGCCCCCGTCGGGTCGCAGGCGGGCACCGCGGGGTCCGGCGTTTGACCCAGGGCCTGGCCAGGGGCGGCGCAGTACCCGGTGTCGCACACGCGCCCGCTGCGGGCGCAGTCCATCGCGCTCAGAGGCAGGCTCTCCTTCCCGCAGACGAGCGCCGTGTTGCCGACGCACGCGCCGCCGGGCTGAGGGCACGCGCCAGACCAGCTCGGGTCGACGCACATGCCCACCTTGACGTCGCGCTTGGGGTCGGTCCACGCGACGCAGTCGAGGCCGCGCGCGCCGCAGTCGACGATCCAGCTATAGTACGCGTTGTCGGTGGCGCCGCAGTCGAAGGCGCGACCCTGGCTATCGCAGCCCCCGCCCGAGGCGGTGGCGGGGCAGGCGCTCGCGTCGCCGAAGCAGCCGACCCGGCCCCGCGCGTCGGGCGCGCAGGTGGCGCCCGTGTCGAACCCGCACGAGACGATCTGGCGCGCGCCGGTGGGCGAGTAGGCGCAGGCGACGAGGTCCTCGCTCATGCAGAAGGCGCCACCCTTGCAGCTCACGTTGAAGCGGGCGAGCCCGACCGGATCGGCCACCGCGAGGGCCGCGCAGTCCGATGGCGAGGCCTCGAGGAAGGCGGCGAGGGCTGCTTTGCCGGCCACGATGGGGCTGCTCCAGCGGTCGACGCATTCCTTGAATTGGGCGAGGCGCTGCGCGGCCGTCCCGCCCCCGTACACCTGCATCGGCACAGGGTTACACACCACCTCAGCCCAACACTGCCGCTCGAGCGCCGACGCGGGGCTCGGGCCCTCCACGGCGGGGGGCGTGCTGCTGCACACGGCGTCGCCGACGGCCGGCTGGCACCCCTCGTGTCCAAGCTCCGTGCAGTCGACGAAGTGCCGCGTCTGAAAGGCGGCGCACCAGCTCAAGTACCGGTCGCCGGTGCATTCGACCCCGGAGGACTGCGACTGACCGCAGTCGCTGTAAACATCGGGCTCGGGCTCGCCGCAGCGGGTGGCGCCGTCCTCCCCGACGGCGCAGGTGAGCCCGAGGGCCGTGCAGTCCACGCGTCCCTCTCGGCCCGCGCCGTCGCAGAACACGAGCGCGCCGTCTTCACAGCGGTTGGCGGTGGCCGTACACGTCGGTGCGTCGGGCGCGGTGGTGCGGTTGCACGCCGGGTCCGGCCGCAGGCTCGCCCACTGCAGGCACGCGTCGGCCGCCTCTGGGTCCACCCCCTCGAAGGCGTCTCGCGTGCCGCAGCCGCGACGTTGCTCCTGCCACTCGCCGAGGCAGTCATAGAAGCGGCGGCCGGTGCAGGCGGCGACCCCCTGACACGCCCGCTCGAGCGATCCTGCGGGGTCCGCCTGCGGATAGTAGGCCAGCGGGCTCGTGGGCGAGGGGAGCTGGAGCGGCTCGGGCCGCCATGGCTCGCGCTGCTCCTTCCAGCGCAGCGCGTAGAGGTGATACTGACGCGCATCAAAGGCGTCGTATGCGCCGCCCGCGCGCGTCCTCACCACGTTGACGCGGTAGAAGAGCAACCACTCCTGCTCGGGCAGGGCCTGCGCCCACACGAGCTCGGACGTGTACCCGCAACCCTTCTCGCCGCACGGCGTCTCCGGGAAGGCCAGGCGCTCGAGGCGGCCGTCCGAGAGCAGGTCGAGGTAGGCGACTTTGCCGTCGGGCGCTTGTAGCGGCAGGGCCCCGGAGAACCGAGCGTGCATGGAGGTGTCAAGGTGCACCTTCCCTTCGCCGAGATCGACGAGATCTTCCGGGACCAGGGGGCTGGCGAGCCCGAGCGCCCAAGCGTGGCCCTCCCAACGGGACAGGGCGGTCAACATCCCGCTCGGGAAGGCGTGCACGCCGATGACCTTGCGCAAGGCCGCCGGGTAGCGCTCGCGGTCGACGCAGCTCGTGCGTCGCGGCATCGTCTCGCGGTCGGTCTCGAGCTCGGCCCGGCACCAGCGGTTCCACTCCGCCGGCTTGCCCGACCGGTGGGCCTCGTCGGAGAGCGCGACCCACCGGGTGCCGTTGTTGGTCCCGAAGGCGCGCAGGTCGGCCATGGGGAACTCGCCCTCGGGCACGGCCCACGCCGCGTCGGTGAGCACGTCGGACCGCAGGTCACCGCTGCGCGCGTCGTAGCGCATCGTGTAGATGTAGCGGTCCGTCGGCGAGCTCCACTCGCCGGTGGCGTCGAGGAACGGGCCAACCGCGTAGGGGCGGACGGGCGTGCTGAGATCGCCCAGCGCCGGCTCAAGAAAATGCTCGGCGGTGTCGAGGTCGAAGCCCGCGAAGTAGTAGAGCGTGACTCGATCGCTCGCGCCGCCGACGTGCACCACGTGGCCGCCAGCGGCGTAGACGCCAGCGCTAAAGGTCCAGTGCTGTAGTGGGTTGCCGCCGTCTATCGTCGAGGGTGTCTCGAGCTCGACCAGCCGCCAGGTCTCGCCGAGGTCTTCGCTGACCAGGAGCCAGTCCGTGTAGGTGAAGGGCGGCCGGATCAGATCGCACTCGCCGGCGCAGGTGGGGTTTGCGTAGAAGTCGGGGATATTATTGAAAGTATTGCGAACTGCCACCACGATGCGCGAGCCGTCGCGCGCGACGTCGAGGACGGCCAGACTCGGCGCGCTCGAGTCGAAGATGTCGTAGTCGATCCAGAGCGACGTCTCCCAGAGCAGGTGCGCGTCGCCCACCGGGTGGACAGCGACGCCGAGGCCCGAGGGCTCGTCGCCGGAGCCACAGCCGAGGAACGCAGCGGCGGCGGCGAGGAGGTAGGCCACCGCGCGGAGTGCACGGCCGCTCATGAGCCCGCTCGCCTGAAGCGAGAGACCACCTCCGCCGTCGTTCCCATGTCGCCCCACCCGATGTGGCACGCTCCACCGAGCGCCTCAAAGATGACACCATCTCGCACCGCCGCCCCTCCTGCGCAAGGCGGGCGTCATCGTAGCGACAGCCCCATCCTGTCGACAACCCCATACCGAATCGTAACGGGGCCCTGCGGTCTCGACACCGTCGGACGCCGGGCGCCCTACGGGAGCTCACAGGCATCTGGCGCCTTCGCACGCCTACGCGAAGAAGCGGCGGAGCTCTGCGGCCAGCCCGACCAGGGGCTCGGGCTGGTCTTCGCGCGCCGCTACGCGGGCGATGAAGGTGTCGCGGCCTCGCCGGACGCGGGCGAGGTAGCCCATCTCGACGCAGGCATCGAGGGCGTGCTTGAAGGTCACCGAGCTCGCCGCCTCCGGGCAGCGGACGTCGCCCTCGTGGAAACGGCGACGCGACTGCCGCTGGAGCTTCTTCATCAGCTCTTTTTCGGGCATCTCGTCGCTGACCAGCTCGGTGATCCCGGTCGCGAGCAGCCAGTAGGCCTCGATCCAGGGCACGCACACCTGGTGCAGATAGAGCAGCGTCTCGCTCCGCGGATCGTCGTCGCTCGGCACCAGCAGGCGGTCGGGCCCGGCCTCGTCCAGCTCTCGCGCGAGCAACCCCGCGCGCTCAAACGACGCCAGGGTATGGCCGAACTGATCGTCGAAGCTCTGGTCCGGGTTGTAGATGAACTCGTACTTGAACGTGCGCGACAGAAAGTGAGCGGCCTCGCGCAGCGCGGCGTCGGTCGTGCCCCGCTCGTGCAGGGTCGCCCGCACGGCGGCGGCCAGGATGCCCTCGGTCACGAGCAGGTGGACGATGTTGTTTTTGTAGAAGTCGAGGTTGGTGCGCTGGTCGTCGATGAGCGTGTACACCACATCGTCCTCGAACTTCCGCGCCTCGATGTACTTCTCGCCGACGTAGCGCTCGAGCACCGGCGACACGGCCTCCTCGACCGCCAGACCGCGCGCCAGGGCGATGGGGCTGGCCGCGCCCAGGGCCAGCACATCGGTCGATAGGCCCTGACTCTCCGCCTCCTCGATGGCCTGCGCGACGTCGGGCCGGCGGATCTTCAGCGCGTGCTCGAGCGTCTTCGACAGCGCCGCCTGCTTTTGGCTGGCGACCCCCAAGATGAAGCCGATGCGCCGCAGCAGCGCCTCCCTGGCGACGCCGCGCTTGGGGTGGGTGAGCAGCGCCATCGCCGTCAGCGCGCTCGGCGTGACCAGCGCCACGTCCTGGATGCCGTCGAGCACCCGATAACCCATGCGCCGCACGAAGAGCTGGAACTCCGGCGACTCGGTGGGGAGTTCCGCGACCTGGTCGGTCTCCATCTGCTCGCGCACCGACAGCGGCTCGCCGAAACGCACATAAAGGCGCCCATAGCGCGACCACAGCACCTTGGTCGTCTTGAGCAGCCCGGTGATGTTCTCTTTTTTCTTCTCCCCGCCCGACAGCTGCTGTGTGTAGGAGCGCTCCTCGATGACCTGCTCGTAGCCGACGTAGATCGGCACCAGCTTCACGTCGTGGGCCGCGCCGCCCTTCACCGCGTCGAGGATCGAGGCCAGGACGCCGAACTTTGGCGGCAGCATCTTGCCGGTCCGCGAGCGCCCGCCCTCGGGGAAGAACTCGATCCAGTAGCCCTCGCGCACGAGCTTGCGCAGGTAGTGGCGGAAGGTCGCGCGGTAGGCGGGGTTCTCTTTGAAGCTGCGGCGGATGAAGAACGCGCCCGAGCGGCGAAAGATGTGGCCGACCGGGAAGAAGCTGAGGTTGTCGCCCGCGGCGATGTGCGGAGGGATGAGGCCGTTGGCGTAAAACAGGTAGCTGATGACGAGGTAATCGACGTGGCTGCGGTGGCACGGCAGCAGGATGAGGGGGGCCGTGCGGGCGGCCTCGCGCACCCGCTCCAGGCCGTCGGAGTCCGCGATGACCTCGCTGTACATGCGGTCGAAGAGGAAGGTCAGGCCCAGGCACATGGCCTCGATGTAGGCCATGGAGAAGTCGGCGGCCATCTCGTGGAGGTAGCGGGCGACCTCCTTGGTGACGTCTTCGGTCGAGCGGTCGCCCTCCGTGGCGAGGCGCCGGATCTCGGCCTGCATCTCGGGGGTGCGGAGGATCTCGGCGCGGATGCGCTTGGCGTCTTTGAGGATGGGGCCCTTGATGACGCGCTCTTCCACGGACAGCGCTTGGAGGCAGGCGAAGCGCAGCTTCTTGGCGAGCTCGGCGACCGAGAGGTCCTCGGGCTGCTCGGCGATGAAGGAGCGCAGGTCGATGGGCTGCCCCATCTGCACAAAGGCCCGCGAGCGGTTGATGGCGAAGCTCAGCGCCTTGCGGACGCGGCCGGGCGCTTCGGGGTTGCCGAAGACCAGGTCGCTCATGGTGCGGCGGTAGCGGTTCGGGTTCTGGCTCCACACCAAGAGCTGCGGGATGACGACCAGGGGCCGTGGCTCGCAGCCGGGTTGGCCCTCGCAGTCCCGCTGGCGGACGAGCTGCGCCTCGACGACGGTCTCGAGATACTCGACCGCGTGGAGATCCGGCGACCAAGGCCACAGGCCGCGCCGTTTGAGGAAGAGCAGGGCCGGGCGGCCACGCTCGAGCCCGTAGGCCAGCAGCTCCGTCTCCGGGAGCACCTTGGGGCGGCGACCGAAGAGCCGCCGCAGGCCCGCCAACGCGATACGCCACAGGGGCCGCATCCAGCGCAGCGAGATGCTGTTGACGAAGAAGACGAGCGGCAGCCCGAAGCGCAGGAACGCGTAGTTGAAATAGAGGTAATCGAGGAGGCTGTGGTGGTTCATGATGAACACCACGTCGGCGTCCCGGGCCGTCTCGCGCACCATCCGCTGGTAGCGCTCGTCGAAGGCGACGCGGCGAAAGACGAAGTGCAGCAGCGTGCGCCAGCTCAGCCCGAGCCGGGCGAGCATGCGGCCCGGGTTGGACAGGTAGGCGCCGCCCGCGCCGCCCTCGTAGTCGGGGAAGCGGCGGGTCGGGGCTACGCGAGTCGGCTGCCTGGCCTCGGCGAGCAGCGCCTCGGACACCGCGGTCGCGGCCTGCTGCGGCGTGGGTTTGGGCCCGTCCAGCCCGTCGGGAAGCGAAGCCTCACCTGGCTCCTGGTCCGGCCGCTGGGTCGAGGGGCTCATTGGCCGGAGGCTATCCACACCTGCGAGCGCTGTCGACTGCTACCGACCCTGCGCCCGCACAACCGGCCCACTGCGCGGCGCGGCGCGGGCCGGGAAGTGCTGTCGGACATGAGCATTGAGTGGAACACGTTCAATCCCGTAATGTGGGGGCGAATGCAGTTCACACCCCGAGTCGCATGCTCCGTCCTCGCCCTGGCCGTCATGTTCGGGTCTGTGCAGGCCCTCGGAGCGCCGCGGTCGCCGGTCGCCGTGCCGGCCGAGCCGCCCCCGGCGCCCGAATCGCCCGCCCCGGTCTGCGTGGAGGACCCTGAGCAGGCGCGGCAGGCCATCGAGCACCTGTTCGAGCGCCTCGCCGAAGCCTACGCGAGCGATCTGCCGGGCCCGGCTGG
>CAZNZH010000107.1:0-10899 GCA_964577445.1 uncultured Myxococcales bacterium | reverse complement strand
TTCGAGGTCTGCCACGGCTGCCGCATGTGCTTCAAGTACTGCGACAGCTTCCCGAGCATGTTCTCGTTTATCGACGAGCGGCACGACGGCGACGTCAGGAAGCTGACCGAGGGCGAGACCGCGGAGGTCATGGACCACTGCTTTCAGTGCAAGCTGTGCGAGGTGCAGTGCCCGTACACGCCGCGGGATGGGCACGAGTTTCAGTTGGATTTTCCGAAGCTGGTGGCGCGGTATCGGGCGCAGAAGGTGAAGCGCGAGGGGGTGCCGTTTCGCGAGCGGGTGCTTGGCAACCCGGACGGGACGGCGGCGTTTGCGCGGGCGAGTCTGGGGCTGGCCAATGTGATGAACCGGAACGCGGCGCATCGGTGGTTTTTGGAGAAGGTGCTCGGGGTTCACCGGGATAAGCTGCTGCCGGACTTTGCGGGCAAGACGTTTGAGAGGTGGGCCGACGGCGAGGGGCGGCTCGATGGCGCGCCGGGCGGTGAGGTGGCGCTCTTTCAGACGTGCTACGTGCAGCATAACGAGCCGCAGGTGGGGCGCGACACGATCGAGGTGCTCGAGCGGAGCGAGGTCGACGTGCGGTGCGTGCGGGGGCTTGAGTGTTGCGGGATGCCGGCGTGGGAGAGCGGGGATTTGGAGGGGCTGCGGCGGCACGCGAAGGCGAACCTGGATAGGCTCGAGCCCTTTGTGGACGCGGGGGCGAAGGTGGTGGCCATCAACCCGACCTGCTCGATGATGCTGCGGCGGGAGTACCCGGAGCTGGTGGCGCCGGAGGACACGGCGCGGGCGGAGAAGCTGGCGGCGGCGACCATGGACCCGAGCGAGTTTCTGTGGGGGATTCGCGACGAGGAGCGGTTCGCGACGGAGACGAAGAGCGGGCCGGGGGACACGATGTCGTATCACGCGCCGTGCCATCTGCGGACGCAGGGCGTGGGGTTCAAGGGCCGCGACGTGATGAGGAAGGTGCTGGGGGTGAAGCTCGGGACGGTGATGGAGTGCTGCGGGCACGACGGGACTTACGCGATGAAGGTCGAGAGCTTCGAGGCCTCGGTGCGGGTCGGTAAGCGGGCGTTTGACGGGATGATCGACGGGGCGGGGCAGGGTAGAAGCGAGGTGTGGGCGACGGATTGTCCGCTGGCGGCGATGCAGTTTCAGCAGCACGCCGGCAAAAAGCCCATGCACCCGATGACGGTCTTGGCGAAGGCGTATCGCGGGGAGAGCTTTGGCGACGTGAAGCGCTTGGCGGCGCCGCGGGAGGAGGGTGAGTCATGAGGAAGGTAGAGCGCAGCGATATCGTCGACTTCGTGACGTACAGCGAGGGGCGGGACGCGGCGCGCGAGCGGGCGCTGGCGTTGAAAGTGCCGCGGCGCATTCACGTCGGGCCGAATATGACGCTGCTGTTCGAGAACACCGCGACGATCATCTACCAGATTCAGGAGATGACGCGGGCGGAGCAGATCATCAAAGAGGCGGATATCGCCCACGAGATCGAGACGTATAATGAGCTGGTGGGCGGCCCGGGCGAGCTGGGCGCGACGCTGCTCATCGAGATCGAGAGCCCCGAGGAGCGCGACCGGCTGTTGCGGCAGTGGATGCCGCTGCCGAGGCACGTGTACGGGGAGATGGCGGACGGGCGGCGGGTGCAGCCGCGGTATGACGAGCGGCAGGTCGGCGACACGCGGCTGTCGTCGGTGCAGTACCTGGTCTTCCCGTTCGGCGGCGAGGCGCCGGTGGCGCTGGGGTGCGACTTCGAGCTGTACCGGCACGAGGCGAGGCTGACGGAGGCGCAGCGGGCGGCGCTGGCGAGCGATCTGGCGGCGCCGGAGAGGTAGGCCGGGGGCTTCAGACGGCTAGCGGAACGATGCGCGAAGCCAGCAGGCGCCGGTCCCGTGTGAGCAGCGGGACTCCGTGTACCAAGCTGGTGGCGGCGATCAACGCGTCGGCAGGGTCGCTCTTGATGTCGAGGCGGGTGGACGCGTCAGCTACGGCGACGTCGATGGGCCAGACGTGTAAGGAGCGGAGGAGAGCCCCAGCGGGTCCCCTGCGCAGGTCGATGGCGATGCGGCCAAGCTGCGCCAGCTTGGCGAGTTCCCACAGAACGATGCACGAGATACCGGCGGGCTCGCTGCTCACGAGCGCTTGTTCTCTCGGCGTCAATGTGCCGCTAAGCGTGTGCAGGACGATGTGGGTGTCAAGATTGAGCATGGCCGTCTACGCCGCCGTCGGCCGCGTCCCAGGAAAGGCCGGTCGAGAACAGGTCGCCGTGAACCACGATGCAGTCCGGCATCGTCCCGATGAAAGACTCCAGTGTCGTCTCAAAGGGTAAGACGCGAGCCACGGGACGCCCGTGCTTGGTGACCACGAGACCCTCTGGTCCCAACTCATCCAGCAGCCTGAGGCATCGAGCCTTGAAATCCGCCGCGCCGATTTGCTTGCCGCTCATCACGTCCTCCTTTCACGACGACCATATAGTGTGGTCGTAATTCATGTCCACATCTTGGCGCCTACACAAGGCGGGATGGTGCGGTCGCGGGTCCGTGCTATCGTCGCGCCATGAAACGACTACTGCTTGTGTTGTTGTTGGCTGGCTGTGCGGCGGAGGGGCCCGGGGTTGGGGCCGGCGATGTCGCGGGGCGCGACCTGTGGGGCGACGGTGGGCTCGATGCGATCGGGGATTTGGACGTCCCGGCCGACCTCGCTGCTGATTTCGTCGCAGACCAGGACGCGGTGGCCGACGCTGACGCTGAGGTGGTCGCCGACGCGGTGGCCGACGCTGACGCTGAGGTGGTCGCCGACGCGGTGATCGACGCCGACGCTGAGGTGGTCGCCGACGCGGTGGACGACGCTGACGCTGAGGTGGTCGCCGATGCGGTGATCGACGCTGACGCGGTGCCAGACGCCGACGCCGACGCTGTGCCCGACGCCACACCCGACGCGGTGGCCGACGCCGACGCCGTGCCCGACGCCGTGCCCGACGCCGTCGCCCCCGCCACCGTCGCCCGCGTCGTCCTCGCTGGCGACTCCTGGTCCGTCGGCTTCGGCTTCCCCACCATCGACGCCTTCGCCGCCCTGGGCCTGAACACCGTGCTGACCTGGGAGACCACCGCCCAGTCCGGCTCGCGCGCGCTAGAGTGGGCGTCCAATCAGGGCGGCAAGCTCGACCTGCTCAAGGCCGCGCTCGACGCCGACCCGCCCGCCGAGGTGCTGCTGCTGGTCATCGGCGGCAATGACCTGCTCTCGAAGATGAACGATGGCTGGGCGAAGCTGCCGAAGCTGCTGCGGGACGCCGCGCTCAACGTGATCCAGAAAGACGTTCAGACCATCGCCGATTACGCGCTGGCCCAGCGGCCGCACCTGACGGTCGTCATCATCGGCTACGACTACCTGCACTACGATTTCCTGAAGCTCGCCGTGTCGCTGCCGGCCATGAACCAGGAGAGCTTCAACCAGGCCTTCGTGGACCTCGAGAAGCGCAAGCTCGAGATCGCCCAGACCACGCCAGGTGTCGAATATGCTCATAACTTCGGGTGGTTACAGTGGACATTCGGCGACAGGGTCCACCTGCCCTTCGTCTTGCCGCCGCTAGACTACGCGCCGGGCGTCGTCCCACAGCCCGGCGTCGCACCCACCTACCTGCCATTCCCCGGCGGACTCCCCCAGCTCCCCGGCCCGCTGGACTACCTGCCCGACGGCCTGCACCCCACCCTGGTCGGCTTCCGCGCCCTCATCGATCACAGCCTCAGCCAGGGCCTCGAGTCGCTCCTGCGCAAGGGCCCCTGGACGCCGACGCCTCCCTGAGGCCGCCTCCGGGGGTTGGTCCCGCGGCCCGGGCGTAGTATTTTCCGAGGCTCCGTGCCCAGGCTGCGCCGATGAGCCGCCATTCAGTCGCCCGCTTTGACGCCCTCGAAGACCGCGTGCCCCCCCACGCGCTGGTCGCTGGCGTCCACCTCGTCATCATCCGCGACGACGATGAGATCAGCGTGCTCTACGGGCGCGGCTTGCACCATGGGGCGCTCGAGAACTGGCGCGGCGAGGTGATACAGTCAGCGCTCGCTCACGGGCCGCTTTCTTCCCCGAAGTCCATGCCCGGGCGCTGCCAAATGCAGGCCGAGACCTGGCCGCCCTCGCGCCGCTCCAACGTCTCACGCAGCAGCCGCTTGCGGATCTCGGGCGACGCTTCGCCGAAATGCCGAACCACCTCGTCTGGCCGCAGGCGGGTCAGCACGGGCAGGTACGACATCAACCGCTCTTGCTGCCAGGGTGTCCACTTCAGGCGCCGCGCCTCGGCGAGGCATCTCGCGGCCGACTGGATGAGCCCTTGGACACGGACGACGGCGTCGTCTGTCGGGACCGCCGGCCAGTCGAGGTCGCAGGCAGCCAACACGCCGCCCGGGCGGCCCTCGGTGAGCACGGCTCGCGCCTCGGCTGTCTTCAGGTCCGAGGCGCTGAACGGCGGCACCAGCGAGCCCCACATTCTTAGCCACGCTTGCCGCTCCGGACCGCGGAGCGTCGCCGCGTCGGCGTCGAACTGAGCCGCCTGTTCTCGCCTGAGCGCCCAGCGCAACCGCTCCACCTGCGCAAGCCCGCGTTCTTGCAGCGCATTTCTGTCCACGTCTGCGGTCGCAACCAACGTCGCCACCTCAGCGAGCGACCGCCGCAGGTCGCCGCTGAGCAGCGCGAGATCATCCCGGCACGCCTGGCTGGCCATCTCCCCGGCGCGAGTGTGCCACCCGTCGACTTTCGGCCGGTCTGCGGCGCCGAGCTTGTCCAACCATGCCCTGACCAGCGTCGCCTCTGCCTCGACGCGCGCCGCAGCTCGGCACGCGAAGACCGGCAGGTCGAGCGCCGCGTCGCCGGGGCTGCCGAGGCCCTCGAGCCGCGTTAAATCCACCACGCGCTCGACCCGGCGAGCGATCTTCACCGAGGATTGCGGCGATGCAGCGATCTCGTCCAGCTTGTCAGCCAGCGTCGAGAATCGTTGGTTCAGCATCTCAATGCTGAGCCGCACCCCCTTCGCGCGCTGGGCGTGGCAGGTCCAGTCCAGCGCCCCGAGCGCGGCGACCAGCGTTCGCGATTTGGCGCCCCGCATTCCGAACGCCGAGTCGAGCTGCTGCACCAGCGCCAGCTCGCCCCGCAGGTCGTCGCGGCTCTGCGCGAGGTTGAACGCGAGGTCGAGGTTGTCTCGGAGCTCGGGGTCGGACAGGCGCTCAAGCAAGTACTGGGCGAGGTGGAGGTCGTCTGACGCCAGGGCAAGCCGCGCGAGGCTGCTGCCGATTCGCGCGAGGGTGGCCGCGTCGTCGAATGCGGTGATCACGGTGAGGTCGAGGCTGCGAACGTAGTGCTGGCCGGCCTCGGCGAGGTGGCAACCGCTGGCGAACCATGAACCGACGAGCATCTCCATGGCGCTGGTGGTGTCCTGGCGCGTGGCCAGCGGCGCGAGGTAGGTCGCGGCGCTCGGCGGGCTGTCCAGCGGCGCGGCGGCGGACGGCACGGGAACGCAGTCTCCTTGCATCTGGGAGCCGGTGGGCTCCGGCGGGAGCACCGGCCGGTCCGCGAACGAGCGCGCGGCGTGCCAGCAAGACGCCGTGGAAGCGGGCGCTTCGGACGCGAGGCAGCGCGGCCCGAGCCAGCGCGCCGCGTCGGGGTGCGCGCCGATGCGCTCCACGGCCCAGTCGTAGAGCTCGACGGCGTCGATGGCGCTCGCGTCGTCGGCTGCTGCGTGAAGCGCCGCCTCGCGCGCCGGCAGCGCCATATCCGCGGTGGCGCACGCGCGCGTCGCGTCCAGCCACTCGCGGGCGCTTGTGCAGGGCGAGAGCCAGCAGCGCAAGCACTTCGACGGGTTCGGCGCGCGGTAGGCCCCGCCGGGACGCCAGCTCGAATCTCCCAGTCGCGGGCGGATTTTCCGAAGCGCGGCGGCCTCGACGCGCCGTGCTCGCTCGGTCTTTGCGTGGACTTGCCGCACCGCGGCTTCGAGGGGGCCGATCGCCGCCGCCGCGCCACCGACGAAGGCCCGGAGCAGGGCCCGGTCGGTGCTCTGCTGCGACATCCAGGCGACGTCTGCGAGTCGCGCGGTGCCGTGCCCGAGCGCGTCGGGATAGGCGCGCATCGCGCTGGAGATACCTCGCAGTTTGGCCGCCTTCGCGAGGTCGACCGCGCCCTCGGAGACCTGAAGCCCGCCCGTGAAGCGCACGACGTCCAGGGTCTTGAGAGCACGCGCGGAGTCCGACGAGCGGGCGGAGGGCACGGTGTGGAGCCGATCGTCTCCGAAGCGCCACTCACGCTGCTCGCCCGGGGCGAGACAGCGCGCTGGGGTGGCGCGGGCCAAGAGCCCCAGATAGCTCACCGCGTCGCGGCCCACGTCGGGGCGACCCAAGAGCTCCACGCCGCTCGGGATGCGGATCGGGGGGGCTCTTTGGGACACCCCGGACGCGGCGCGGAGCTCGACCGGGCAGGACGTGCGGTAGGTGACCGCGTGCTCGGGACAGTCCGTCACCACCTGAAAAAAAGGGATCTCCATCGACAGCGCGTCCGCGGGCTGCACGGCGTCGGCTGCCAGCCACGCCCAGCCAAAATCCCCGTGCGCTCGGTACCAGATGGACGCGCCGTCCGGGCCGACCTGCGCCCCGACGAGCGTCAGCGAAACGCCGCGTACCAAGATCGCCTCGGGGGCGGATTCGTAGGCTGTCGGATCCAGGCGCGCTAAGGCCGGGCGCGCAGTACGGCCGGGCCGCTGCTCCGTGAAGCAGAAGGACTTGCCCCCCGAAAAGTAGTCCATCGCGACGGCCGGCGCTGGATCGGCGACCGCGGACGCCCACACCAACCCGATCTCTCCGCCCCGGCGGGCGACGACCATCCCGCCCACCCGGTGCGTCAAGCAGAGCTGTTCGCCCGCGCCAAGCCGCTCCGGCATGTGGACCGCGGCGTCCGGCGCGAGCGGCCCGGCCATGGGGTAGAAATCCAGGCCGCCCGGACGCGGCGTCGTGGGCGCGCAGGTGGCTGCCACCAACGGAATGGGCGGCGACACGCGGCGCGCTTCCTCGCCGAGCGTCGGACCCGCCGCCTCAAGGTCAGACGCCATGGCCACGAATCGCTGGCCGTCGACGATGAGATCGACGACGAACGCTGCGCACAGCCAGCGACGGCGGCAGACGAGCACGCGCTTACTGGCCAGATCCTCGCGCGAGTACACATAGGCCGAGTTCGCCCGCTGAACCGGGCAGGCGAAGCGCCCCTCTTCCCCTGACCGCGGCTGCCAAAACGTGACCGTGTCCGCCGTCGGCGCGCCGAGCTGGCAGCTCGCCGCGTCCGGCTCCGCCGCGTGAGCCGGCGTCGCCAGCGCGAAGGCCAGCGCCGCGACCCATGCCGCGCCGATCTCCCGCCAGCGAGCAGGGACCAGCACCCGCTACTACTCCAGCACACACAGGCCGAAGATGCAGATCTCGGCCAGCCCGCACTGCTGGCCGCACACGTCGCAGTGCGCTTCATCGCTGGCGAGATCGGTCTCGCAGCCGTTCGCGTCGTCCGCCCGCCCGTCATCGCACATGTCAAAATCCTCGTCGCACACACACCACCCGCCCTGACAGCTCGCGTGCGCTCCACATGTCGCCCCGTAGGTCCCGCACGAGTTCAGCGGCGTTACGCAAGGCTTCGCCGGCGTCGCGGGCTGCCTGCACGCCTTCGCGGGCGGGCACTGGCACCCTCCATTTACGCATTCTTCCATAGCGCCGCACGGACTGGAGCAGTCGCCGCAATTCACTGGCACTCTTCATTTACGCATTTTTCCGTATCGCCGCACGAATTGGAGCAGCCGCCGCAATTGGGGCCGCAATCGGTGTTTGTTCCGAGCGGCAGTTCACAGCCGTTGCTCGGGTCCTTGTCCCCGTCCGCATAGCCCGAGCCCGGCTTGCATCTCCAGAATGCGCACGCTTTCGCGCAAGCGTCGCTCGTGCATTGCTCGTCCACGGGCTCGCACTTGAACTCGGCGTGGTTGGTTTCGTTGGTGTACGCCGCGCAGTTATCGCCTTCCCTGGAGCAATCGGTGTTTGTTCCGAGCGGCAGTTCACAGCCGTTGCTCGGGTCCTTGTCCCCGTCCGCATAGCCCGAGCCCGGCTTGCATCTCCAGAATGCGCACGCTTTCGCGCAAGCGTCGCTCGTGCATTGCTCGTCCACGGGCTCGCACTTGAACTCGGCGTGGTTGGTTTCGTTGGTGTACGCCGCGCAGTTATCCCCTGCTTTGGAGCAGTTGGTGTCGGTCCCGAGCTCTATCTCACAGCCGTTGCTCGGGTTCTTGTCCGCGTCCGCGTACCCGGGCTTGCACTGGATTTGACAGACCTTTTCTGTGCAGGTCGAGCTGCCCAGCACGTTGTCGAGGGCCGTGCAGTCGTCGCCACACCGGGCGCAGTTTCTGGCGTCGATCCCAAGCTGAGTGCATGGCGAACCGACGCCTTCGCCTTCCCGCTTCACGAACGGCCCTAGTGGGGGCTTGTCGCTGACACACCGCGCCCAATCCCCGGCGCAGAGGCATTTCCCGGTGTCGCACAGCGCGTGCGACGAGCAGGCGAGACCGACGCACCGTTTTGAGACGGGGTCGCACGCGCCCTGCGCGCATGAGTCCACCCCTTTCTCTTTTGCAGACGCCACCGTGCATTGGCACTTGTTCCCGGTGCACTCTTCTCCTGCAGCGCAATCCAGAGTGTCCGCGCACACGCCAGCGAGCGGTCCGATCGGGGCGCCGGCGCAGCCCCCGCAATTCCTATTGTCGGTGGCCGCCTTGGATTCGCACCCGTTGGCCGGCTTGCCGTCGCAGTCGCGAAACCCGGCGTCGCACTGGTCGAAATCGCAAGCCCACCGCGACTCCTCGCACCCATTGGTCGTTATGCCGTCGCAGTCCGCGGTTCCGAGGGGGCAACCTTCGGTCTCGCACGTCTGCGGGGGGACATCGGCCTCGGGCTTCGGGACGCACGTGCCGGTTGCGTGTTTCGACTCATTATGCGCGCACGGGTTCTTGCACGATCCACAGTTCGGATCGGCAGAAAGCAGCTCACAATTCTTGGCGTCGCCATCGCAGTCCAGGCTCCCCGGCGGGCACTTCGTATAGAGGCAGTCGCCCGCGATGCAGCGCTGGCCTTCGACACAGGTGTTGCCGCAGGCCCCGCAGTTGCTCTCGGTGGTCAGATCGACCTCGCAGCCGTTATTGGGCGCGCCATCGCAGTCCGCGTGATCGAGATCGCAACTGCCATCTCTGACGACACACGCCGCGGGGGCGTCGTCCGGATCGAGGGGTTCCGCGACGGTCAATGGCAGCGAGCCGGGAGCGCTCGACCCGCCCATGCCTGAGATCTGCTCCGGCAACGTCGACAACATCACGCCGACGACGAACTCTTCGGACGGGTCGTCGAGCACTACCTTGACGCGCCACGAGTTTGCATCCGCGGGTTCCGCGCTATAGACGCGCCCGACGACCACCTTGGTGCCGCCGAGCTCCTTGTGGACGGCGGCGCCCAGTTCGGGCTCCGCCGTGCTGGTAGCTTCGAGGAGCCGCCGACACTCTGGATCGCCGTGGAGAATCTGAAATTGTCTGCTGCAATCAAAGACCGACACCGCGCTGCCCGCGCCCGAGCAAGCACCGCAGTTCCGCAGATCGCTGTAGATGTCGGCCTCACAGCCCGTCGTCGCCAGCTTGTCGCAGTCCAAAAAACGCCGGTCGACGCCGCACTCCAAGTGGCACTGCCAAGTGGCCGAGCAGGTCACCTCGCCGCTGGCCGTGGGATAGGCCTTCTTGCAGTTGTGCCCGCACGACGAGCAGTTTTCGGTCGTCCCGAGGACGGTCTCGCACCCATCCTCGGCCTTGAAGTTGCAGTCCCCGCGATCTGCAAGGCAGGACATTGGACAGCCTTCGAGGCGGTGCGTGCACACCGCATCCTCGGCGAACTTGGGAATGCTCGCGTTGGCGTCCAGGGGTGCCGGACAGGAAAACCCTCGCGGACAGGCGCCCTGCACAGCATTGCATCGGATCGCACAGCGGTGAGAACCCGGCGTCGGGTTGTCGAAGGCGACACACGCGAACATCTCACTATCGACGCAGGTCGCGTCCGACTCGCACTCTGTGCAGAGGGTGCGGAGGGCTTTCGCGGTTAGTTGTGGGTCCCTAATCGGCTCCAACGGAAGCACGAAGGGGTTGTTGTCACAGCCGCTAAGGATAACCGCTGCCGCCACCGCAAGCACCCAGCGGGCATGGCACCATGAAGTCCGCATCTTCCACCTCGCACACCGACCAGAGTTTCAAGAGCAGAGTTTCAAAAGCTCGAGCTCAGGCTCGCACCCCAGAACGTGTTGTTGCCGACGCGCGCTGCCAGCACCGGGCTGACCCGCACACCGCCCACGGCTGGCGTCCCGGCCGCCTGGGACTGCGGATAGACCGGCCGGGCCATCGCGTCGGCGATGATGAGCGCCGTGCCCAAGAGCACCAGCGGCGCACCACCAGCCAGCCCCGCAACCCCGACGGTGCGGAACTCGTCTGCCTCACGGCGTTGGACGTCCGCCACGTCAGGATTCGAGCCGAGCTGCGCGCGGGCTGAATCCTCGCGCTTGCTCGCCCGGATCATGTAGCCGGTGCCGAACCCCACGCCACCGAGCCCCGCAGCCACCAGCGTGAGTCCGACGTAGAGCTTCGCGCGCGACCGATGCGCAAAGCGCAAACGCTCCAGCTCCACCGGGTCATCGATGAGCGGATTGCACCAGCGGTTCATGCCGCAGCTCGAGATCCCGACCCCGCTCAAGCCGCCGCAGGGCTGGGTGGCGGCGCAGCCGCTGGCGAGCGCGCAACAAAGGCCGAGAGCCACGCGCATGCCGTATCGGCGAATCGTTGTGCTCATGGAGTGTCCTACTACAAGTCCGAGC
>CAZNZH010000106.1:1047-10937 GCA_964577445.1 uncultured Myxococcales bacterium | reverse complement strand
CACCAGCCAGGTGTCGAGGCCGGCTGCGTTGAGGACCGCGGGGAGCGAGGTCTGAGCGTCGACACCGAAACCCAGGTGGTTGGCGTTGGCCCCGGGCAACAGCAGCACCGGGCGCGGGTGTTGGGGGCGGGCGGTGAGGGCCGGGCTGTGAAACAGGCTGAGCGCGAACCCGTCCGGCGTGGAGACGCTCATGGTATCGTAGGCGGGGGCGACCCTGGTCGGTGGCTTCAACGGCGCGGCTTCCTCGGGCTTGAGGCCGGCGCAGAGCCTCCCCCCGAACCGCGGATTACGCAAAGAGCGATCACCGGGCGATCGCTCGGAAACCGAAGGAAGTCCAGCGGATCTGTAGTCCCGCTTGGTGAAAACCGGACACGTCGCCGGCGCCATGAAAGCGCACGCCGGGGCGGACGAAGGGCACCAGGACCAACGCTCCGCGGCCACGGCGGAAGCGGGCGATGGGGAAGGGGACGCCGAGGAAGAAGGTCAGCCCGCGGGCGTGGCGGGCCACCGCCGGGTCGCCGTCGCCGGTCGTCACGCCGTAGCTGCCGCCGAGGCCGAGCATGACCACGTACCAGACGGTGGCCTCAAGGGTGCCGCCGACGCGGGTCGTCGAGCCCTCGGGGTGGGCGTGCAGGCCGAGGGGGAGGCCGAAGACGCCGTGCAGCCAGCTCACGTCGACGCCGCCGAGGCCGTCGAGCGGGCGGCGGCGCGCCGAGTCGCCGAGGTCCTCACCGAAGGCCAGGCCGCCACTGACGCCCACGGCGACGTCGTGGTGGGGCAGCGGGATGCGCGCGGGCCAGTCGAACTCGGCGCGGGCGGGCGGCGACGTGGCGATCGCGCTGATGGCGACTGCGAAAATGAGACCGACGGGGCCGCGGCTCACGTCGCGTCGGCCGCTTGGGCGTGGGTCGGGAGCCGGGCGCGGGTGGAGAGGGCCGCCGCGCGCTCGGTCTCGGCGTCCTGCGCGCGGTCCGGGTCTGTATCCAGGAGCGCGGCGAGGTTTTCGCGGGCGATGGCGGCCTCAAGCGCGTAGCCGGCCTCGGCGAAGGCTTCGATGGCGCGTCGATACGCGGCCTCGCCGCGCGCGAACAGGGGGTCGTCCGAGCCTGGGGCGCCGGGCTCGGCCACCAGCCGGGCGAGCGCGAGATCCCCCTCGGTGCGGTCGATGAGCGCGTCGAGGCGCGGGATGCCGAGCCCCGCCGCCTCCGCTCGCGCCTCGCCCAGGCGCGCGTCGGCCGCCGCGTGGTCCCCGTCGCGGGCGGCGAGATCTGCGAGATTTCTCAGCGCGTCGACGAGGATCCGCGGCTGCTCGGCGTCGCGCGAGAGGGTGACAGCGCGCTCGAGCTGTTGTCGGGCCTCGTCGTGCTGCCCCAACTGCGCCAGGGTCTCGCCGAGGTTGTCCGCCAAGGTCGCCTGCGTCACCCGATCCACGCGCTCCTCAGCCAAGGCCAGGGCCTCCCGCCACACCGCGACGGCCGACTCCGCCTCGCCGCGCGCGAGGTGCACGACGCCGAGAGTGGTCAGGGTCTGGGCGATGCCGGCGCGGTCGTCCAGGCGGCGGCGCAGCTCCAGCGCGTCGGTCAGGTACTCGTCGGCGAGCGCCAGGTTTCCGCGGTCATAGTGCAGCGCCCCGATCGGGTGGAGGCTGTCCGCGAGGCCGCGCCGGTCGCGCAACGAGCGGTAGAAGCCTTCGCTCTTGCTATAGCAGCGCAGGTCCAGCCCGAAGGAGCCGCGCAACCAGAAGAGCCGGCCCATGTCGAGGGAGGCCTGGGCGACGCCGGGCTTGTCCTCCACCGCTTGGAACAGGCGCAGAGCCTGCAATAAGTGGCCGTACGCGCGATCGAGCTCGCCGCGAAACGAGGCGACGCGGCCGAGCCGCGCGAGCGCCATCGCGCCGTGGCCCCGGTGACGCAATCGCCACGCGAGGGTGAGCAGGTCCTGAAATCGCGCCTGCGCGCCGTCCAAGTCGCCCGCCAGGGCCAGCGCGTCGCCCAGCTCGAGGTTGAGGCGCAGGCGCGTCTCCAAATCGTCAGCTTCCACCAGGGCTTGGGCCTCCTCGAGCAGGCGGCGGGCCGCGGCATGGTGGTGCTCGGTGGCGGCGCGTCCGGCCGCCCGCAGCAGGAAGCGCGCCGCGTCCCCGGTGGCCCCCGATGCCTCGGCGTGGCGCGCCAGGTCGACCAGATGCTCATCGACGCGGGGCCCCGCGTGAACCTGCAGCCACTGTCGCAGCACCCGGTGGTACCGCTCCTGGGTGGTGCCCGGGAGGATGCCGGCGGCGACCGACCAGTGAACCGGGGAGCGAAAGCCCCAACACTCCTCGCCGGGCAGGCGGCTGGTGCGGCGCTCGACGAATCGGAGCTGGACCAAGGCCTCCAGGCTCTCGCGGATGCCCGCCGGAACGCGGTCCGCGAGGATGGTGCCGGGTTCCACCTCGCCGTCGGCGTCGAGCCGCTCGAGGGCGACCAACCCGCCGAGCCAGAACTCGGCCCCCACGACCGCGGCGCGCGCGAGGGTCTGCCGCACCAGCGCTGGCATCCGGCCGATCTGGGCCAGGATGACGCCTTCGAGGTTGTCGGGGATGTCGAGGTCCCAGGCGACGCTCTCGTCGAGGGTGAACGCGCCGCCGACGGCGTGCACCGCGCCCGCCTCGCGCAGGTAGCGGACGATGGATTTCAGGGCGTAGGGGTTGCCGGCGGCCCGGTCCAGGATCCGGCGCGTCAACGCCTTGGGTACGGCGCCCAGGCCCGCCATGTAGCAGCCCAGCATGCGCTCGGCGTCGGCGGAACCGAGGGCGCCCAGGCGCGTCGCCGGGAAGCGCTCCCAGCCGGGGATGATGTCGGTCAGCTCGGGCGACCCCGTGAGGACCAGCATCAGCGGGCGGCCCTTGACGGTGGCCTCGACGGCGCCGGCGAGGGCGAGGCTGCGCGCGCTCGCCGAGTTGGCGTGGTCGACGATGATGAGGATGGGGCGCGCGACCGAGGTCGTCGCGAGCAGGCGCCCCAGTGCCGCCGTTCCGCGCCCGACCAGGGCCTCGTGATCCACGCCGGGGCCCGGCTGGGGCTTGCCTTCCACATCCCAGTCCAGCAGCCACGCGACGGGCCCAGCGATCTCCGCAGCGTCCGCGGCGTCCTCGGGGAGCGCCTCGCGGACCGCCGCCAACAGGCGCGCGCCCGCCTCGGCTCCATCGGCGCCGCCGGGTACCTCGAGCGCCGCGCGCAGGATGGCGTCCCACATGCGGAAAGGGCCGCCTCGAGTCGGGCAGCGCGCGCGCACCACCCACACGTCGGGCTCGCGCTGGCGGGCGGCCTCGATAAACGCGGTGGCGACTCGCGATTTCCCCATGCCGGACTCGGAGACCAGCAGATGGATGCGAGCTCTCCGTGCGCTGATGACCTCCTCGAAACCCGCCATCAGCGCGCGCACCTCGCGGTCGCGACCGATCAGGGGATCGCTCAGATCTGGAGGATTCCACGGGAAGGCCGGCCACCTGGGGCCCGCCTGGCCACCGGCGGTCTCCTCGACGTCGTCGAAGTCCAGCGCCCCGCGGCCGCCAATGCCCGAGCGCACCGGCAACAGCGCGAGGCATTGCTCGCAGAACGGAAAATCCGAGAGATTCTGGTGGCTGCACGAGGGACAGTTCATGGGTGGCTCTAGCTTTTCGGGGACGCGCAGCGAGTACCCGGCGCTCAGCGCGAGAAGTAGAGCAACGCCGCCAGGACGAGGAGCCCGAGCGCCACGCCGACGGCGACATACACGCCCGAACCGTCGCGCTCGCGGGCGCCGGCGCGGCGGAAACCCTTGCGCGTGGCGTCGACGTAGGTGGTGGTGCCCGGGCGCAGGTTCTGAGAGATCGGGTCGGCGACCGCGCGGGCCCCGAAGGCGCGAGAAGGCGCGAGCGCCTCGGCCCGCATGGGCGCGTCTGACGCCACCATCGGGCGGCTGTCCGCCCTGTCGCCGGGGCGCGTGGCGGCGGCGGCGGGCGCGACGCTGCCGGGGCTGGGCGACGGACCGGCCGCCGCCCGCGCCGGTGGTGGCGCCGCCGCCGGGCTCGCCGGCGCCGCCACGGCGACCGGGGGCTCAGCAATCCCATAGGCGCCAGCCGGCTCAACCGCCACGACCACCTGGGTCGCCTCCGCGTCCGGTGCCGGCCCCGGCCGCGCGGCGGCTTGACCCTTGTCACCGCCGGGGCGCTGCCGCTTCTTGCGGCGCGAGCCGGGCCGCTTCACCTCTGCGGGTGTGCCGTCCGCGACCTCCACGGCCTCGGTTTCGCTGGTGTCCGCCTCGTCGTCGGCCGCGGCGTCGTCGGCCGCCTCGCCCGCCGCCTTCGCCGCGCGTGCGTCGACAACCGTCCGCGCGTCGTCGTCTTCGGGCAGGGGGTCGAGCGGCGCCTCAGCCACGGTGGGCCGCGCCGCCATCACCGTGGGCGCGTCGCTGTCCACCGCCTCCTCTGCGTGCTCCCCTGCGACCTCAGCGACGGGCTCCACCGCCCGCTCGGCCGCAGCCATCGCCACCGTGCGCTCGTCTGCCGGCTCGGAGACCGCCTGGAGCATGACCGTCGCCTCATCGCCGCCGGTCTCGCCAGCGAGGGGACCGCCGGTCTCGCCAGCGAGGGGACTTGGGCCGCCCTCCAAGTCGGAGTCGTCGCCCTCGGACGCGTCCGACCCTGCCGCGCCAAAGCCTCCCTGCTCGTCATCGTCGTCGTCGTCCGATAGCCCGAACGCCGCCAGCGCCTCGACGAAATCCTCCACCCGCAGCGAGACGGTCGCGTCCTCGCTCGGAGCGGGCGCGAGCGCTGCGACCGCGGGCGGCGCTCCCTCATCGGCGTCCGCCTCAGCGCCCAGCGCGGCGACCGCGGCCTCGCGCTCGCGCTCCCCCCCATCGACGTCACCCCACCCGCGCGTCACTGGAAGGTCACCGGGCCCGCCCTCACCCACCGGCGCCAGCTTCGGGTCCGCGGTCCGGTCGTCGGACGCGCTGCCCGGATGCCACGCCGTGGTCCGCGGCCCGGCGTCAGCACGCGCCTCATCTCCGGTCGGGTGCGGGGCGAGCGGGTCCGCCACCGGCTCCGAGGGCTGCTGCCGCTCGCTCACCTGCGGCCGGCGGGCGCCCGGAGCGCTCGTCCCCGTCAGCCGAGGAGGCGGCGGCGGTGCAGGCGGGCGCATCGCCGAGGCGCCGAGCACGCGCTGGCCGCTCCCCCGCGTGCGCGCGGCGGTGTCAGGGGGGCTGCCCGCTGGGGAGCTCCGGTCCGCGCGATCGCCAGGGGATCCGTCAAGCGCCGCGTCCAAGCCCTGGCCGCCCGGCGCCGGGGTGAAGCGCCCGATGGCTCTGTGAGCGTTCGGCGAGGTCTTCGTGCGCGGCTGGGCGCCATCAAACGAATCCGATATGGACTGGCCGCGCCCGGTCGTCGTGCTGCGATAGCGGTCGTAGTCACGCTGCAGATCCGACGTGAGGTCGAAGCCACACTCCGCGCAGCGCACATCCCGCAGGCCACCTTCGCGACCGCAACGGACACACACGCGCACACCTTCGCTGGTTCGGTCGGCCATCGTCGCCACATCCTAGCAGCGGCAAACCGGGTTCGCCAGTCGCGGCTGGTGGCGGCTGGTCCACAAGAGACGGGGATTCGCGACGCCGGCCACGGTCGACTGGTTAGGGCGTGTAGCTCAGCACGATCACCTCGGAGACCGACTGCCGGCCGTCCCCGCGGCGCGAGATGGCGCGCGGCGCGAGCACCTGGTCGCAGCGAAAGTCCGCGTAGAGCTCGCGAACCAGCGGCGTGTCGCTGTTGGACAGCATGCACTTCACGCCGCGGCGCGCCAGGGTCGCGAAGACCTCGGCGAGGTGGGCCTGGTCTTTTTCCGAGAAGTCGTCGCGCGCGTAGCTCGTGAAGTTCGCGGTGGCGGACAGCGGCTGGTAGGGCGGGTCGAAATAGACGAAGTCGCCGGGGCGGGCCTCGTCGAGGATCCAGGTGAAGTCGGCCTCGCGGATGTCGGCCACGGCGAGGAGCCCTGACGCTGCGCGCAGGCGGTCAGGCTGGCAGATGACCGGGTCCTGGTAGCGGCCCATGGGGACGTTGAACTGGCCGCGCCGGTTGACCCGGTAAAGACCGTTGAAGCACGTCCGGTTCAGATAGATCGTGCGCGAGGCGCGCTGGACGGCCGTGAGGGTGCCGGGGTCCGTCGCGCGCATCGCATAGTAATAGTTGCGCTCGTAGCGGTGGCGCTGCAGGTCGTCGATCAGCGCTTCCACGTGATCGCGGGTGACCCGATAGAGGTTCACCAGCTCGCCGTTGACGTCGCTGACGCGAGCGAGCGCGGGCTGCAGGTGGAAGAAGAGCGCGCCGCCGCCGAAGAAGGGCTCGAAGTAGCCGCCAAAGCGCGCCGGTAGCCTGGAGCACAGGTCGGCCATGAGGCGACGCTTGCCACCGGCCCACTTGAGGATGGGCTGCGCGGCCTCGTCGCGTTGCGCGGGGCTGTGCGGGTCGCGGGCCTGGGGCGGCGCGCTATCCTGGTCGGGGCTCGACGCCAGCGAATGGATCGACATGGACTGCCTCGGGGCTCACCACGGCCCAGCGCCGGACGCACGGGTCCGTCGAGGCGCGCGGTCTCTGGCAGCCCGGGTAGCTGCCCAGGCCGCGGTGGTACGGTCGCGACGGGCGGAGTCTCAGGTGCCGGCGGGCGAGCGTCAAAAAAGGCGGGTGCGAACCTTCAAACACCCTGATAGCGGCTGGGTTTTCGAGCGGACTAGCCGCGGATGAGGGCGAAGCGGGCCTCACCGAGGGCGTTCGCGAGGCCGGTCCCGATCAGCAGCAGGAGGTCGGCCGGGATGGCCATCCCCGGCGGGTCGCCCTGGGCCTCGAGCCAGGTGTTGAGGCAGGCGTTGCCACAAAAGAGCGGGGAGCGCGCGCTGGCCTCCGGGATGGGCTCGCGGCCGTCCCACTCGGCTTGAAACGCGGCCACGCCGGACGGGTTGAGCTCGACGATGGACTCGTCGGCCATGCGCAGGGTGATGGGGGCCTGGCAGACCGGGCAGCTTGAGAACGCGTCGACCGGGCGCGCCAGGGCGGCGTTGAGGCCGAGCAGGTTGAGGCCGCCCCAGCAGAAGAGGTTCACGCCGCTCTCGAGGTGTGCGCGGTGGGGCGTGCGCGCGATGGAGATGGTGCCGAGAAAGCCGGTGAAGGACTTGCGGTCGGGGCCCATCTCCACGAGGCGGAATCGCAGCAGGTCGGCCATGGATTTGGCCAAGGCCTGGAGGTCTTCGCCGCCCTCGACGAGCTGGCTGAGGACCTTCTGAGGCGCCGGCAGCCAGCCGCGCTCGGCCAGGGACCGGGCGAGCACGTTGAGCAGCAGGCGCGTCGGGTCGGAGAGCTGGCCGTCGAGCCGCTTGTAGAAGTCCAGCAGGGTGCGCTCGCCTGTGGGCGGGACGTGGATGAGCGGGAAGTCTGCCACGGGGTCCTCCGATGCTGCGTCGGCGGCGGTTCTACCGAGCAGCCCCAAGCCGCGCAAGGATTGCGGCGGCTTGAGACTTGTCTCCGACACGCGGTCGGCCTATCCCACGGTCCCGCGCCCGGAGATGTGCATGACCGCTTTAGCATTCCAGCTCGTGTCGCCCTACGAGCCCACAGGCGACCAGCCGCAGGCCATCGGGGAGCTGCTGCGCGGCTTGGAGTCCGGCGTCGCGCACCAGGTGCTGCTGGGCGCCACGGGCACGGGCAAGACCTTCACGGTCGCCAACGTCATCGCCCGGATGAATCGCCCGACCCTGGTGCTGGCGCCGAACAAGACCCTGGCCGCGCAGCTCTACACCGAGCTGAAGCAGTTCTTTCCGCACAACGCGGTCGAGTATTTCGTGAGTTATTACGACTACTTCCAGCCGGAGGCCTACATCCCGTCCACCGACACCTTCATCGAGAAGGACGCGATGATCAACGAGGCCATCGACCGGATGCGCCACGCCGCGACGCGCGCGGTCATCGAGCGGCGCGACGTCATCATCGTGGCGAGCGTGTCCTGCATCTACGGCATCGGCGACAAGGAGACCTACCGCGACATGTTGGTGCGGGTGGAGGCCAAGACCAGCGTGCGGCGGGACCGGCTGCTGCGCCAGCTCGTCGACATCCAGTATCAGCGCAACGACTACGATTTTCACCGCGGGACCTTCCGGGTGCGCGGCGACGTCATCGAGGTGTTTCCGGCCTACGAGGAAGACCGCGCGGTGCGCATCGAGATGTGGGGCGATGAGGTCGAGTCCATCGCCGTGATCGACCCCTTGCGCGGCACGATCTTGGAGCGGCTCGACGTGGTCGAGATCTTCCCGGGCAGCCACTACGTCACGCCGGCGGCGCAGTTGGAGCGGGCGGCGGGCGCGATCAAGGCGGAGCTGGATGAGCGGCTGGCCGAGCTGCGCGCGGAGGGCAAGGAGCTCGAGGCGCAGCGTCTGGGGCAGCGCACGCTCTACGACCTCGAGATGCTGAGCCAGGTCGGTTTTTGCTACGGGATCGAGAACTACTCGCGCCACCTGACCGGCGCGGCCCCAGGCGACCCGCCGCCGGTGCTCATCGACTATTTCCCGCGTGATTTTCTCATGATCATCGACGAGTCCCACGTCACCGTGCCGCAGATCGGCGGCATGTTCCGCGGGGACCGGGCGCGCAAGCAGACCCTGGTCGACTTCGGCTTCCGGCTGCCCAGCGCCTTGGACAACCGGCCGCTGAAGTTCGACGAGTTCGAGGCCCGCGCGCCGACGGTCATCTACCTGAGCGCGACGCCGGGGGACTATGAGCTGGAGCGGGCCGGCGGCGTGGTCGTGGAGCAGATCATCCGCCCGACGGGGCTGGTGGATCCGCTGGTGGACATCCGCCCGGTCAGCAACCAGGTCGACGACCTGCTGGGCGAGATTCGCGCGCGGGTGGCGCGCGGTCACCGCGTGCTGGTGACGACGCTGACCAAGCGGATGGCCGAGGATCTCACCGAGTACTACCGCGAGCTGGGCGTCAAGGTGCGCTACCTGCACTCCGACATCGACACGCTGGAGCGGGTCGAGCTGCTCGACGAGCTGCGGCGCGGCACCTTCGACGTGCTGGTCGGCATCAACCTGCTCCGCGAGGGCCTGGACCTGCCGGAGGTCGGGCTGGTCGCCATCTTGGACGCCGACAAGGAGGGCTTCCTCCGCAGCGCCCGCAGCCTCATCCAGACCATCGGCCGCGCGGCGCGCAACGTCGAGGGCGCCGTCATCCTCTACGCGGACCGCGTGACCGACTCGATGAAGAAGGCCCTGGACGAGACCGAGCGCCGCCGCGAACGCCAGCTAGCCCACAACGAAGCGCACGGCATCGTCCCCGAGTCCACGGTGCGCACCCTCAAATCCCTCGACGCCCCCGAGGCCGAGCCCAGCGAAATGCGAGAGAAGCGCCTCACCCCAGCCCAAGCCCAAAAGAAGATCACCGCCCTGAAAAAAGAGATGAACGCGGCCGCCAAAGCCCTGGAATACGAGCGCGCCGCCAACCTCCGCGACCAAATCCGCGCCTACGAAGCCATCGCCTTAGGCGTCGACTAGCCCGACCCCATCGACGCGCCGACGGGCCCGCCCCCTGTACCAATCAGGGCAGCCCGTTGAGGCCCGCCGACGGGCCCGACCCCCCCCAACCCCACCGGCGGGCCCGACCCAAGCGAGGCACCGTCGAGGCGCCGGCAGCGGCGAGCGAGGGCGCCGTGGGCAAGAAGCGAGGGAGGGGCCGCGGAGACGCACTTCAGGTGCGTCGCACAAGCGCCCCGACCGAGTGACGCCGTCCCACGCCGCCCGTAGCCGCCGCCGACGGTGCCTCGTTCAGCCCCGCCACCGTCGAGGCGCCGGCAGCGGCGAGCGAGGGCGCCGTGGGCAAGAAGCGAGGG
>CAZNZH010000106.1:0-947 GCA_964577445.1 uncultured Myxococcales bacterium | reverse complement strand
GTCGCACAAGCGCCCCGACCGAGTGACGCCGTCCCACGCCGCCCGTAGCCGCCGCTGACGGTGCCTCGTTCAGCCCAGTATTTGTTGAGCGAGCCAGTTCTCCAGACCCACCTGCTCGATCAAGGTGAGCTGCGCGTCGATCCAGTCGATGTGCTCCTCCTCGTCGTGGAGGATCTTCTCGAGCAGCAGCCGCGAGCCGTTGTCGCCCGCCGCACGACACGCCTCGATGCCGGCATTGAGCAACGGGATCGCCTCGGCCTCGACCGCGCGATCGAGGGTCAACTGTTCTTTGACCGTCTCGCCGACGCTTATCTTTCCGAGGCGCTGCACGTTCGGCACGCCGTCGAGGAACAGGATCCGCTCCATCAGATGCTCCGCGTGGACCATCTCCTCGATGGATTCCTTGCGGAAGAAGTCATGAAGCCGCTTGTAGCCCCAGTTCTCACACATCTTCGCGTGAATGAAATACTGATTGATCGCGGTCAGCTCGCCCGTAAGGACTTCGTTGAGCAGCCGAATGATCTCGCTACGTTCTGGCTTCTTTCCCACGGTTCTTCCTCACATGTCCGAAACAGGCCTACCAAGCTACAACACCCGAGCCTGCTGAGCGATAGCGACGCTCGGCTCGCCGCCTCCAGCCGCGGGCGCCCCCTCGCGGACCATCCGGCGCAGCACCCCGACACACTGCCCGCAATCCGTCCCCGCCCCACACGCCCGGCCGACCTGCCCCACGGTGCGGCAACCGCCCTGAACGTGCTCGCGCACCTCGCGGTCCGAAACCGCATGGCAAAGGCAAACAATCATCGGGCCCTCCTGGCAGCCAACCAACCACCCCGTCATTGATAATGACTTTCAATAACAAGTCAACCAACAAACCCCTTTCTCAACCCTCGACGCACCACCGAAGGCCCCGCAACCCACCGAAGGCCCCGCAACCCACCACGGGC
>CAZNZH010000105.1:0-10943 GCA_964577445.1 uncultured Myxococcales bacterium | reverse complement strand
GCGGGGCTCGGCATCACCATCATGCGCAGCGCCCGCGCGAGCGCCGCGATGTTCTCGGCGCTGCGCCGTCGCCTGTGGCCCCCGTTCGCCATGGCGCTGGGGGGGCTGGGGGTGGGCCTCATCGCGTTGCTCATGCCGGAGGTGCTCGGCACGGGCATGCACCTGCCGCCCATCGACGGCATCCGCACGCCGGTGCTCGCCCTGTTGACTCAGGACTTCGGGCTGGGCTGGGCGCCCCTGCGCTGGCTGCTCTCGCTGCTGCTGCTGAAGTTCTTGGCGACCATGCTCTCGGCCGGCTCGGGCTCTGCGGTCGGCATGCTCATGCCGACGCTGTTTTTGGGCGCCGCGCTGGGGGCGCTCGTCGGGACCGGGCTCAACACGCTCTCTCCGGGGTTCGGTTTCCAGCCGCAGGCGTTCGCGTTGGTCGGCATGGCCGCCGGCTTCTCCGCCGCCGCCCGCGCCCCCCTCACCTCGGTGATCCTGGTCTTCGAGCTGACCGGCGACTACGGCCTGGTCCTCCCGTTGATGCTCGCCTGCGGCATCTCAACGTGGCTGGCCGAGCGCTTCGAGCCACGCTCGGTCTACTCCTCCGAGCTCAGCGAGCGGGGCCTGAGCTACGGCGAGCCCGAGGATCTCGACGTGCTGCAGGCCGTCACGGTCGCCGAGGTGATGACCGTGGACCACCCGAGCCTCTTTTGCCATCAATCGTACCCAGAGATCGTGGCGCTCTTTGAGCAGACCGCCAGCCATGGCTTCGCGGTCGTGAGCCGGGACCAGACCCTGGTCGGAGTCCTCACGCGCACCGACCTGGAGGCCGCGCCGCACCACCCGAGCTTGAGGCAAGGGCAGCGCACGCTCGCCGACCTCACCGCCTTCGACCTCGCCAGCAAGCCCGCGGTCGCGGTGAACCCGACGGACCCCGTGTATACGGCCGTGCATCGCATGGCGGTGATGCACGTCGGGCGCATCCCGGTGGTCGACCGCGCCACCAAGCGGCTGCTCGGCATGATGCGCCGAAGCGACATCGTCAACGCCTACCAAATCGGGCTGACGCGCCACCTCGACGACCAACAGCAGGCCAAGGCCCAGTCGCTGCGCGACCTCACCGGGGTGAGCTTCGTGGAGATTCAGGTCCACGAAGGGAGCGCCGCCGCGGGCCTGCCGATCCGCGAGATCCGCAAGCTCGACTGGCCGCCGCAGGCCGTCGTCGTCTCGATTCGCCGCGCCGGCGAGCTGGTGCTCCCCCAAGGCGACACGACCCTCGAGGCCCGCGATGAGGTCATCCTCCTGGCGGACCCCAGCGCGCGCGCGGCGCTCAAGAAATTGCTGAGCGAGCCTGCGTGAACCGGCGCACGCGATAGGCCACGCCCGGCGTTGGCGCGATCTCTAGCGCGCCGCTTCGCCACGAGGGGGCGCTGGGGCAGCACCCTCACCGGGCCGAGGGGCGAGGGTCACCGCGGGTGAGTCGCGGCGTCAGGATGATCCGGTCGGAGTTCGAGGCCTGGTGCAAGACAGCCGGGCGCCTTCCCGACGCAAGAGCCCGAAGTCAGTACGCGAGCATCAAAGCGAAAGACGCTGCCGAGCGCCACACATCGGGAGCGCCGGTCGGCAAGTCCTAGGGCGCAGCGGAGCACGGTGCGTCGCCTGCGTTTACGGTCACCTCGAGGGCGATCTCGGTGCGGGTCCAGGGGTCCTGGGCCGTCACGACCACCTGGTAGCTGCCGGGCGTCGCCGGGGTGAACGAGAACTCGCTGGCGGTCGCTGCCTGTTTGACGACCTGCGCGCCCGGGGGCGTCAGCAGCGCGAAGCTGAGGACCAGGGTGTCGCCGTCGGGATCGCTCACGGTCGGGGCCACGCGGACCTCGACGCACGGGTCGACCGTGGTGGCCGGCGTGACCGTCAGCTTCTCGATATCCGGCGCGCGGTTGATCAACGTCGCCACGTCGACGCCGCCCGTCGCGCTGGCGCACGAGATGATCAGCACGGCCTCGGACACGGCCCCGGGCGCTACGGCCAGCGTCGTGTCGGTCGGCTGGCAGTCGACGGACGGGGCGGTGGGCGAGGCCATCGGTTGGGCGTCGATGTCGCAGCTCGTCGCCGAGGTGAGGAAGAAGAGATCCGCGAAGGGCGCGCCGGCGTTGTCCGGCGAGAGGTGCTCGGGCAGGCCGGGGTCGTCGCTCAACGGGACGTACGCGGTCCACGGGGCTTCGCCATCGCACTCGACCACGTAGAGGACCGCCACCACGTCGCCGATGGGCTCGGATAACGCGAGGCGAACCGCGGACGGCTCGGAGGCCGCGTCGCCGCCGTCGCAGGCGCCGAAGAGGGCCACGCTGGCGAGGGCGGCGGCCAGGAGGCGCCGCCGTATACGAGACGAGCTGCTCACAGCGTGTAGTTGATCGAGATGTTCGAGATCGTCGGGTTGTTGCCCGGCACCGTGGTCTGCAGGATCGCCTTCACCTGGACGGTCTGAGCGCTCAGGCCGAGGAGCTGCCCGTTGGTCACCAGGGTCCAGATCGTCCCGCCGTCCGTCGAGATGTAGACCGACACCGAGCTGCCGGCCGGTGTGGTGGCGACCCAACTGATGACGCCCCAGGTCGTCGCCGGCGAGCCGCTGTCGAAGGGCTGGGAGATCCAGACGTCGGTCGTGCCCGCGATGCACGCCGTGATGCCCGTCATGTCGCCGCTATAGCCGTAGGGCGCGACCAGGATGGTGTTGTTGAGGCTGTCCGGGCCGAAGAAGGTGGGGGCGCCGGTGCCGGCCGCGTACTTCGTCAGCGAGCTGGACGTGCGGTTGATGCTGTAGATGTTGTTCTGGGCGTCGGCCGTCACGCCGTACGTGACGTGGGCGGTGACGTCGGCGGGCCAGAAGGCCGTGGTCGCCGCCAGCGGGTCGTGGTGCACGATGACGTCGTGCACATAGAGCGCGGCCGAGACCGTCCCGTCGAGCGCGACCTGCACGCCGGTGACATAGCCGTTGCTGTAGACGCCCGAATTCGTCGTGTCGACCATGTCGACCACCGTCCCGGCGGCGTCGATGTGCTGAAGCGTCTGGCCGCCGATCCACACGCCGCCCAGGGCGTCCGCGGACACACCGTAGGGGCCGGGGTTGAGCGTGATGTGCCAGGTCGTGGTGAAGGTCGCGAGGTCGATGCGGGTCAAGGCGGAGCTCAGGTGCGCGACGTAGAGCGCGTCGGGGCCAGCGCTGACGCCGTAGGGGAAGACGTTGGTCGGGAAGAGGATCGTGGCCAGGATGGCGCCGGTCGCGGGGGCGAGCTCGTGGATGGCGCGGGTGCCCGCCGAGCAGACGGCGAAGAGGCGGCCGTCACCGCTCATGGCGACGCCGCGGGCGCCGGTGCAGTTGGTGAGCTGGGTCTCCCAGATGAACACCCCGTCGCGCGTGTGCTTGCGGACGCGGCCGCCCATGGAGCCCTCGCGGCAGGACGCGTAGACGTCGGTGTTGGCGTCCATCATCACGCGGCTCGGGTTCGAGCAGGTGTCGAACGGCGAGGTCGGCAGCGGCAGCAGCGTCGTCAGGTCGTAGACGGCGAGCTGATTGGCGCCGCTGGAGGGCACGACCAAGTAGGGCGCCGGGTCGCACGGCGCGTCGGGGTTCAGCGTGTAGTTGGCCTGCCACGTCTCGGTGTGCACCACGCCCTTGCAATCCGAGACCTGCGTCGCGTCGCCGCCCACGTCCTGGCAGTTCCCGACCAGCATGATCGACTGCGACCCGTCTTTGAACGTGCAGCACGCCTCCTTGCACAGATCGGCGCTGACCTCGGTGCCCCCCTGAGCCGCGCAGGTTGTCTTCGGCAGCGTCTGCACAGCGCCGTTCGCGGCCTGACAGCACACCTCGGGCTGGCACAGCTCGAGCGCCACCGGGGCGCCGCCCTTCTCTTTGCAGTCGTCCGCGGTGAGCGGGAAGACCTGGCCGTTCTGAAGGCGACAGCAAATCGAGGCGGGCGCGCAGACCTGCGCCGGCTGCTGCTGACCTGCCGGGCAGTCGACCGCCGGGACGAACACGTTGCCGGCGGCGGTCTTGCAGCAGACCTCCTCGGTGCACGCGTCCAGCGAGACGACCACGCCGCCCTTGCCTTTGCAGTCGTCGGCGGTGGGGACGTAGATGATCCCCGCGGGCGTCTTGCAGCACAGCTCCGTGGGCTCGCACATGGCCAGAGGCAACGCCGCCCCCTGCGGGCAGCTCGCCGCTTCCACGATCTGCGGCCCGGCCGGCGTCTTGCAGCAGAGCTCGGCCTCGCACCTCTCGTTGCCAGCCTGGACGCCGCCCGCCTCGATGCAGGCGTTCACGTCGCCGAAGAACGCGTGGCCGTCGGGCAGGACGCAGCAGACCTCGCCACAGTGCTCGATGTTCGCGTCGTCGGTGACGTGGATCGGGAAGACGAAGGTCGTCGTGGACCCGGCGCTGTCCGTCGCCGTGACCTGAACCTGGTAGAGCCCCGGGGTCTCGGCCGAGAACGTGAAGACGTTGCCCGCGGCGCTCGACTGATAGTTCGCGCCGGTCGGGGTCGTCACGACCTGAAATGCGTAGGTGAGCGGCGGCTGTCCACCGTCCGCCGTGACCGTCACGGTCGTCTCTTCGCACTGCAATATGAATTTGGTGGTCTGGTAGTCGATGTCGGTCACCGACGGGGCGTCGGTGATCACCGTGACCACGTCCAGCCCGCCCACGGGCTTCGCTTCACACTCGATGACCAGCACGATCTCGGTCGTGACGTCGGGCACGATGACGACCTGCTCGGTGACCTGGGTACAGCCCGGCGCCGGCTCATTTGGCCCCAGCATCGCGGTCGCCGTGACCGTGCACACGCCGGGCGACAGCAGGGTGAAGAAGTCGGCGAAGGGCTGCCCGGCGAGGTTCGGGTCGAGCAGATCGGAGAGGCCCTCCGCTTCGATCGGCACGTACTGGGTCACCGAGGTGCCGTCCACGCAGTCGATCTGGTAGAGCACGCCCGCCACGGCCGCGGACGTCACGGCCTGCACCGACAGATGCAGCTCACCCTGCTTTGCCGGACCGCCCGTGCAACCCAGGACGTTCGCGATAGCCAGGGATACACACACCACGAGCGCTTGCTTCAACATCGGCCCCCTCCAACCCCGACTACGGACGAAAAAAGCTCGTCACCAGGCGGACTGTCCCCGCTAACACTGGGGCGAAGATTGCGCAAGGGAGTCCGAGAACGGAGAGGCGTTCTGACGCCCAGACCGCTGGCGCTGGTGCTCACGGGCTACCAGGAGTAGCGCGCGCCGGCCCAGGCGTTGGTGTTGTGCTCGAACTGGCCGAAGAAGGTGTGGTCGGCGTGGCCGAAGAAGAGGTTGGCGGCGACCTCGGCGCGCCAGTGGTCGCTGATGCGGTACTGCACGTGGGGGCGCAGGTAGACGTCGCGCTCGTTGATGCCCCAGAAGACGAAGAGCGAGGTCTGGAGGTCCTGGCCCAGGGCGAGCCAGGTCAGGCGCGCGGTGGAGACGTGGCGGGCGGGGTCGGAGCCGGGGGCGGCCTGTTTGTGGCCGCCGTGCTGGAGCATGACCTCGACGTAGTACTGAAAGCCGCCGGTGAGGTTGGGGGCCAGCTCCTGCTCGTAGCCGACCAGGGCGCGGACCTCGCTGTTGCGCACCAGGGGGTCGTCGCCGTCCCGGTCGTCTCGGGAGTGGTAGTAGCCCGCCTCCAGGCTGAGGATGCCGCGGGCGAGCGGGCCGCGGGCGCTGGCGCCGGCGGCGGAGAGGCCTGGGAAGATGCCGTGGCCCGTGGTCGGGTCGGCGCCGGCGGGGCTCTTCCAGAAGCCGTGGTAGCCGTAGGCGGCCAGCTCCCAGGAGCCCGCGCGGCCCGACAGCCGCAGGGCCAGCTCTCCGTCGCGAAACCAGCGCTCGGGGCGGTCGACGACCGGCACCGCGTCCTCGCCGGCGATGCGGCCTAGCGACGGCTCCCAGCTCGAGATGCGGCGGCGGTCGGGGTAGCGGTCGGCGTCAAAGCGCGGGGTGTAGACCACGTCGAGGCTGACGCCGGGCACGTAGAGCGAGACCTTCAGCGCGTCGCTGGGCGCCTTGAGGTAGTCGACGTCGCGGCCGATGAGCAGCGCGGTCCAGTCCTTGGGGAAGAGGTCGTTGATGAAGAGCAGGTCGCCGGTGCCCCAGGTGAGGATCTGGCGGCCTATCTTGAGCTCGAGCGCCTGCCAGGGGGAGGCCGCTATGTTGAGCTCGCGCAGGTCGACCACGCCGAAGCCGCGCTCGAGGTCGGGGCGGTAGACGCCGAGGACCGGGTCGAAGACCAGGTCGGCCACGCCGCGCAAGGTCACGCCGGGGAAGGCGGCGCGGGCGCCGAGCTGGAGGCGGGCCTCGCCGAGAGACGCGCGGGACTCGTGAGGGTCGCGCTGAAGGCGCAGGCCCCCGCGGAGATCGGCGAAGCCGTCGAAGCTGAAGGTGCCGCGGCGGCGCCGGGGGGCGGGGGCTGTCGCCGCGACCGCCTCGCCGTCGCCGAGCCCGGCAGGCAGAGCGGGCTCGGCGTCGTCGTCGTCGCCACCGCCGCCGAGCCCGGCAGGCAGATCCGGCTCCTCTGTGCCGAGTCCCGCGGGCAGGGGCGGGTCCTCGGCCTCGAGCCCGGCGGGCAGCGGCGGCTCCTCGGCGTGGGCCGTGCCCCCCGCGCCGCCGCCCAAGCCTAGCAGCAGCAGGACCGCCAACGCCGAGGCCCCCCGTACTGTGCTCAGCCTCGACCTCACGGGGTGCCCAGGTACTTGGTGGGCGGGCGGCGCAGGTAGCGCTCGGTGAAGACCGACGGCGTCAGCCCCAGGTCGTAGCGGGGCGAGCCATACTTCACCACGGTCTTACTGCCCGAGCGCTTATCGAGCATCGTCGCCTGGGTCACGGTCGGGTGCCCCTGCACCGTCTTCACCGAGTCCACCGTCATCACCCGGTAGACCTCGCCCTTGCTGTCTTTGTACTCGACCTTCGTCGGCAAGAAGGTGCCCTTGTGCACATACATCTCGTAGGAGGCGAACTCGACCGAGCCGGGCTTCTTCGGCGTGTGCTTCAGCACGTAGTAGGCGTCCGTCGTCTTGACCAGCTCGTGGCGGTCCTCGTCCAGCGCCCGCCCCGAGACGTCCTCGTAGAAGAAGTCCGAGCCCACGAAGCTGGTGCGCTTGTCCGCGGACGCGATGCGCTTGACCAGGTCCAGGGCCGGCATGTAGAGCCAGCGGTCGTCGTCGCCGCCGGGGTGCTTGTGCACGAGGAAGGCCATGTTGGCCACGTCGGCCGGGGCGTGGAAGTAGACGTAGAAGCGCTGGTCGCCGTCGTCGCCGGGCTTGTCCCAGCGCAGGACCGTGAAGTCCCGGCTGCGCTCGCGCCCCCGTGAGTCGGTGATGGTCATGCTCACATGGGAGCGGCCGTCATCACCCTTATAATAGGAGGCGTGGTTGGTGCGGGCGACGATGTCGTCGACGGTGAGCGGGGCCTCGGCGAGGGCGACGCCGCCCAGCAGGGTGAGGCTGAGGGCCAAGGTGGCGGCGGCGGACAGGGTGCGATTCATCAGGAGACCTCCGGGTTGAGCTCAAGGGGAGCGGTGCGCGGCTTGGGCGCGGGGAAGAGCCAGGGTTCGAGCAGCGAGATGAGGGCGGGCAGGAGGACCAGGGTGGTGGCGCCGGCGAGCAGCAGGATGGAGGCGATGAGCAGGCCGACGGTCTGATAGGGGAGCAGCGGGGCCAGCAGCAGCGGGGTGAAGCCGAGGCCGACGACGACCACGTTGCGGGCGATGGCGCGGGCCGGCTCGCCGAAGACCGCGTGGCGGGCGAGGCGCCAGGAGCCGAGGTGGGCGTAGAGCTCGCGGGAGCGGGCCAGGAAGTGGATGGCGTAGTCCACCGCGAGCCCGAGGCTCAGCGACGACAGCACCGCCACCGGCATGTCGTAGTCTTTGCCCAGCAGGCCGATCAGCCCGTACATCAGCCCGACGGTGATGGTCAGGGGCAGCATGCTGAGCAGGCCCCAGAGCACCGAGCGGAAGAGCAGGACCATCATCAGCAGCACGATGATGAAGCTGCCGATGAAGGCCTCGAGCATGCCGCCGACCATGCGGTCCTGCCAGACGACGTTGATGTAGGTGAGGCCGAACCAGGCGGGCGGCTTGAGGGCCAGCGGGGGCGGGTTGGCGGCGTAGAAGACGTCCACCGCGTCCAGCACCTTCTGCATGTCCGCGTTGTCGCCGCTGGTGAGCTGCATCCAGACGACGGCCTTCTGATAGTCCGGCGTGACGAAGTGCCAGAGATCGTCTTTGCGGTGGCTCGACGTGTACTGCTCGAGCGTCTGGGCGACCACCTCGCGCGACGCCGGCACGCGGAAGTCTCTTTCCTCGCCGCTGAGGAGGTCGCGGTGCACCGTCTTCACGATGTCGGCCACGGTGTTGGACTTGCCGACGATGCCGGTCTTGAGCAGGGCGGCCTGCAGGGTCTCCATGTAGCGGAGCAGCGCCGGGTCCTTGAAGGCCTGGTCCTGCTGGGACAGGCCGGCCACCAGGTGACGGGCCCCGTCGAACGCGGGGGCGTGGTCGGGGTCGCGGGTGTCGAGGGCGGCCTCGAGGGCGACCTGGAAGGCCTCGGCGTCCGCGGGCTGGGTGGTGGCGGTCGCCAGGGCGGAGGCCTCGGCGCTGAGCGTGGACAAGGCCGCGGTCAGCTCGGAGGCCCGCGAATCGGCGGCGGCGAGCAGCGCCTGCTTCGTGGCCTCGGGGCTTGGCGCGCCCGCGCCCTCGGCGGCGGCCTCCACCGCGCTCATCTGTTCACCCAGCAAGCTGGAAAACGAGGCCCACGCGGCGCGGACGTCGGCCTGCTCGCTGGCCCGGAGGCGAGCGCGTGCCTGCTCGTCGAGCTGGTCCAGCAGGTCCAGCGCTGTGGCCTCGGCGGGCACGGCCTGGTCGCGGACCAGCCCGGTGGCGGTCGCGAAGGTGGCCTGGGTGGCGGCGCGGAGGGCGGCGGCGGTGGCGGAGACGCGCTCGGCGTAGGCGGCGGGGGTGTAGTCCGGGGCGGCGTACTCGAGCTGCAGGTAGGCGTCGTAGGTGCCGCCGAAGTGGGAGTTGAGGACGCGGTCGGCGACGCGGATGGGGTGGTCGGGCTCGAACCAGCGGGTGGGGTTGTCGTTGACCTTGATGAGCGACATGCCGTAGGCGGCGACGGCCGCGATGATGACGGTCACCACGACGATGGGGCGGGCGTGGGCGTGGGCGAAGCGGGCGAAGCGCTGGCCGAGGGCGCCCTCGATGGTGACCTCGTCCTCGACGGGGGCGCGGCGGCCGAAGTTGGTGAGGCGCGCTTCGGGGATGAGCATGATGAAGGCGGGGATGAAGGTGATGGTCCAAAACCAGGCGAGCATGACGCCGACGGCGACGAAGATGCCGAAGGTCTGGACGGGCGGGATGGGGGTGAAGGCGAGGGAGGCGAAGCCCGCGGCGGTGGTGAGCGAGGTGAAGAGCATGGGGGTGAAGAGGTGGCCCATGACCTCGCGCATGGTCTCGCGGCGATCGCGCGAGCGCTGATAGCGGTCGAAGAAGTCGGAGATGATGTGGATCGCGTCCAGCACCGCGATGGGCATGATGAAGATGGGGATCATCGAGCTCATGATGTGCAGGGAGTTCCCGCTGACCACGAGCAGGGCCATGGTGGAGATGACGCTCACCAGGGCGATCACCAGCGGCGCCGCGATGACGATGACCTTGCGGAAGAAGAAGAACAGGAGGGCGAAGATGACGAGCATGGCCACGGGGGCGGAGATGGCCATCTGCTTGAACATCTCGACGCCGAAGGTGTCCTCGGCGACGGGCAGGCCGGCGATGTGGAAGTCGTCGCTGCCGCGGCCCAGCTTGTCGATGCGGGCGGTCAGGGCTTCGGAGACCTCGTGGGCGACGTCTTTGTGGGTCAGCGGGATATAGATGGCGACGGACTTGCCGTCGGCGGAGACCAGGGTGTCGCGCAGCAGGGGGATGCGCATGGCGCGGTCGCGGATCTCGAGGGCTTCGGCGTCGTCGGCCGGGGGGTGCTCCATCAGCCACTGAAAGCGCACGGTTCCCGGGCCGGCGTTGTCGATGCTGTCGACCGTCGACAGGGAGAGCAGGTCGACCGGCTCGACCCCTTCCAGATCATGGGCGAAGGCGGTCAGCGCGTGCACGCGGCCCAGGGTCTCCGCGTTGAACACGCCCTGGGGGTGCACCTCGTTGACGACGCCGAGGACGATCGCGTCGTGCAGGCCAAACTCGGCCTTGCTCTGGCGGTGCGCGATCCGGGCCGGCTCGTCGAAGGCGAGCATGTTCTCCGGGTCCACGTCGACCGTCACCCCGCTCAGCCCGGGGAAGGTCTCGGGCCACAGCGACGGCAGCCCGGCCAGCACCGCAGGCACCAGGGTCGTGATAAGCATGACCGCCACGATCCATTTGGGTCGGCTCAGGGAGAATCGGGTGACCTTCGTGGCGACTGTCTTCAGCATCGTGACCTCGGTTCGTGGTGGCTCGGTTTGTGTGACTGCGTGCTGGACATAATATTACCGAATGCTAAATTAGCAAGTATGAATATTAAAGAGCTCGAAGAAAACGCCGCCAGCGCCAGCCGATTGCTCCGGGCGATGAGCAACGAGAAGCGCTTGATGATCCTCTGCCGCCTCATCGACACGGAGCTGTCCGTCGGCGATCTGGGCGAGCTGGTGGGCCTGTCTCAGTCCGCTCTGTCCCAGCACCTGGCGAAGCTGCGCGACGAGGGCCTCGTGAAGACCCGAAAGCAGGCGCAGTCCGTCTTCTACTCGCTAGAGGGAGATCAGACGCGCCGGATCATCGAGGTGCTGCACGGCATCTACTGCGGTCCGCCCGCATCCATGAAAGGCGTCTGACGCCCAGACTACACATTTTTCTGGGCGAAAGAGGCGTGAAAGGCGGAGGCGTGAAAGGCGTCTGACGCCCAGAC
>CAZNZH010000104.1:10492-10957 GCA_964577445.1 uncultured Myxococcales bacterium | reverse complement strand
GTGATTTGCGCTTTGATTACAGGCATTTAGGCGCGTGTACCCCAGGTTTCGAGCCGGCGCATCCTACGACGGTCGCCCCGACCGCGCAACGCCCGTCTCCGCGCCCCCACAAGGGCCGACGAGCCGGAGGCGGCCACGGGCGTGAATACACCTCCGGGGGCTTCGTCGCACCCCTCGATTCTCGGCCCCGTGCCTCGGCGCGTTGCAATCACAGTGAGGTCCCCGATGCCCCGACTCATCACACACGCTCCGGTCGCCCTGTTGCTGGTCCTGGGCCTCGCCACGACCGCGGCCGCACACCCGGCCCCATACCCGCACTACCACCCCCAGGCGCGCCCACGACCGCGCCCTCGGCCCCGCCCGCCGGTGGTCATCGTCGCGCCGCCGCCGGTCTACCGCACCGTGATCGTCCAGCGGCCCGCCCCGGTCGTGGAGCGCGTCCGCGTGGTCGAGGCCGAGCCCGAG
>CAZNZH010000104.1:0-10482 GCA_964577445.1 uncultured Myxococcales bacterium | reverse complement strand
GTGCGCGTCTCAGGCATCGCCGTCAGCGGCAAGAAGCTCGGGCTGAGCGACGGCGAGAACTCCACGATGGGAGGCATCGGACTCCAGTTTCGGAGCCGGTTCGGTCGCAGCCTGGGGCTCGAGCTCTCCGCCGACCTGCTCAAGGGAGGTAAGGACAGCTTCGACCAGCGCACCATCCCGGTGATGGCCGCCCTCACCTACCACTTCCTGCCCGACTCGCGCATCCAGCCCTACCTCCTGGCCGGCGCGGGCGTGCAGTTCACCCGCCTGAGCTACCTGGACGGCCGCTACACCTACAACATGACCGAGATCGCCGGTCAGCTTGGCGCCGGACTCGAGGTGTGGCTGGGCAAGCGCTTCTCGCTGCAAGCGGATGTGCGGGGCCAGACGATCTTCAAAAACCTCGACACCCACGCCGAGATCCGAACGGACTGCCTGCGCAAGGTCGGCGACATGACCGGCTTTTGCGATGGCATCCACTCAGCCGACTCCAACGACAAGATGAACATCGGCCTGCAATTCCAGCTCGGCGCGAACTTCTATTTCTAACCGGTGAGCCGACACGGGGAGGCCCGGGCGGGCGCCTGCTCTCCCGGGCCTCATCGCGTCTGGGCTCGCCGGCCACGCGGCGAGAGAGGGTGGGAGCGCCGGCCTAGACGGGCTCCTCGTCGAGCTCGAGCTGGTCCAGGATCTGGTTGAGCTGATCGCGGACGCCCGCGAGCTGCACGATGATCGCGGCCTCACCGGAGGCCACGGAGCCCTGGACCGCCATGTCGAGGGTGTCCGTCGTCGCGTCGGCCGCCTCGAGGTAGATCTCGATCAAGCGCTGGAGATGATTGACGATGAAGTCCGTCAACCGCTCGTCGCGCATCCGAATGAGCTGGCGGAGCAGGTCCACGGGAAGCGGTACGCCGCCTCCTCCCTTCTCCTGCTCCAGGATGACCTGGGCGAGCACGACCCCGGTGAGGTCCTCACCGGTCTTCGCGTCGTGGACGAGGAAGGGCACGTCGTCCCTGACGAGCTCGGCGAGCTCCTCAAGGGTGACGTAGCGGCTCTCGTCGGTGCGGTAGAGTCGCCGGTTCCCGTACTTGCGGACGATGACCGGTTCGATCACAGGGTGGGTGTCCGGCATCCTGCAGTCTCCGATGGGCGTGTGCGGTGGTGTGCGCGACGCCCTCACTCCCTCAGGAGTCGGTGCGCGCCGCGCTCGATTCGACCGGTTGGGACTCGTCCCGGTCGTCATGGTCTCGTGAAACACTCTAAACCCCAACAACGACGGGCTATACCGCCTCGTTGGGCGCGGCCACCTCGCGGGGCCTTCGAGCCGATCCGTCGCGCCGGCCGCTCGATTCACCCCGTATACAGGACGGCGCGGCGCGGTGTCACGCTCTGCGGCGAAGGAAAGTGTGACACATGGGTGCAACGCCTGCTGCCGCCTCACAAATCCGGGCGCGGGCGCGCACCGCAGCGCGTCGTAGTGATCAGCGCGTCGCGGTCGAATGAATCGTCGGACGATCGCGGCGGCTCGCCGCAGTGCGCACAGCGCGTAGGCCCCCGATCCGGGGCCGGCCGAGGTGTACCGCATCGGGAGCGGCCCGCTCCGGCGCGCCCCCACCGTGGAGCTCCCGCGTGGCGGCGCGGGCCCCGGGAGGAAAACGCCCCCGCCCACCTCAATCTTCAGCGCGATCGTGGCGTGGTAGTTCTACTCAGGCGGTGGCCTCGGATCCCGGGGCTTGATCTACGCGGCGCGCGAGCCCACTATAGCGCGCCCGACGCGGAGCCCGCGGTTGCGAAGGAAGGTGACCCCATGAGCAAGACGCCGAGAATCGAAGAGCAGGAGCCCCTCACGGAGCTAGAGCTCACGCAGTTCCGCAAGGTGCTTGACGAGCGGCGAGCGCGCCTGCTCAACGAGGCCGAGGAACACGCTGAGACGGTGAAGGAAGCCGGCGCCCTACGCATGAGCGACGAGGTCGATCTCGCCAGTGCGGAGTACGAGCAGGCGTTTGAGCACCGCCTTCGCGATCGCGAAAAGGGCTTGCTGCGTAAGCTGGAGAAGGCGCTGAAGCGCATCGACGACGGCGAGTACGGCGAGTGCGAGAGCTGCGGCAACTTCATCGGCGCCAAGCGGCTGAGCGCGCGCCCGGAAGCGACCTTGTGCATCGAGTGCAAGGAAGAGCAGGAGCGTGTCGAGAGCAAGTTCAAGAGCGAGCGTGAGGACACGGATCAGTTCCCGTTCAAGTAGGCGAGGCTGAGCACCGCGCGGTTGCCAACGGTGGCGCGCGCGGCCGTGTGGGCGTCTGGGGTCTCTTGACCCCGGAGCCGTCCCTGACCTAAACCTTCACTGTTGAACGTGATCGGCATGCGCGATCGCGGGAGTTGGAACGCATGCCGCGTTCCGGGCAACGGGGGGGCCAGCGTGGCAGAGGGTTCCGGCGACGGCGGTGGTGAGTTCGTCCCGCCGACCACGATCGCGTACATCAGCGGTCGGCCCACGACCTTGCACCTGCGCAAGTGCAAGTTGGTCATCGAGCGTGATGACGGCACGGTCGCCGAGTACATCTTCGACCAGCCCGAGGTCACGCTGGGCGCCATGGACGACAACGACGTGGTCGTGGATGACGAGACCGTCAGCCGCTACCACTGCCGGATCTTCCAGGACCAGAGCGCGTACCTGATCCAGGACCTGGACTCGACCAACGGGACCTTCATCAACCGCGTCCGCGTGAAGGAGGCGTTCTTGAAGCCGGGCTGCACGGTGACCCTGGGCAAGAGCGACGTGCGCTTTCAGAGCCTGGACGAGCGGGTCGAGATCCAGCCTGCGAACCGCGAGACCTTCGGGCGCATCGTGGGGACCAGCACACGCATGCGCGAGATCTTCGGGATCCTCGAGCGCATCGCGCCCACCGGCGCGACGGTCATCATCGAGGGCGAGACCGGGACCGGCAAAGAGGTCGTGGCCCGGACGGTCCATGAAGAGAGCCGGCGAGCCGACAAGCCCTTCGTGGTCTTTGACTGCGGCGCGGTGCCCGAAAACCTCATCGAGAGCGAGCTGTTCGGGCACGAGAAGGGCTCATTTACCGGCGCCATCATGGCGCGCCAGGGGCTCTTCGAGATCGCCCAGGGCGGGACGATCTTCCTCGACGAGCTCGGCGAGCTCAGCCTGGACCTCCAGCCGAAGCTGCTCCGCGCGCTGGAGCAGCGGGAGATCCGGCGCGTCGGCTCGAACAAGCCCATCAAGGTGGACGTGCGCGTGGTCGCGGCCACCAACCGCAACCTCGAAGAGGAGGTGAAGGCGGGGCGGTTTCGCGAGGACCTCTACAACCGCTTGAGCGTGGTTCGCTTGATGCTGCCGCCGCTGCGAGAGCGCGTCGAGGACATCCCCATGCTGGCCAAGCACTTCCTGGCGGTGGGCGAGTTCAACCTGAACCCGGACCGTACACCGCAGGCCAAGGGGATCAGCCGTGACGCCCTGGACGCGCTGATGAGCTATCAGTGGCCGGGCAACGTGCGCGAGCTGCTCAACGTCATCGAGCGGGCTTGCGCCTACGCCGACAGCGAGTACCTGCACCTGGAGCACCTGCCCGAGCAGATCTCGGGCATCGGCATCGTCCGCCGGCGCGCGTCCGCCGGCTCGTCCACCGCCAAGGACCGCGTCGACCGATCCCTCGACAAGCCCTTCAAAGAGGCCAAGGAGGCGTGGGTGTCCTCCTTTGAGAGGGACTACATCGTGAGCCTCCTCAAGAAGAACTCATACAACATCAGCCACGCCGCACGGGAAGCGGACATCGACCGGAAGTACTTCCGAAAGCTGATGAAGAAGTACGACCTCGAGGCGGGGCCCGAAGAGGACTGACAGCCGCTGGCCCCCGGCGGCGTTGCAGCGCCGGGCCGCTCAGCCTCCAGGCGCCCAACCCCGGCCGGGACCGCCCGCTTACGGCCCCGTGCACTGGTCGGCGACCGCGTCCGACCCGCTTGGCGTGCATGTCGGTGTCGGAGCCACGCACGGGACGTCGCCGAGGCACGCCACGGCCCCGTCCACGCAAGCGGACGTCATGCCGGTCGCGCAGCCGTCACCGCCTGGGCTCGTGTCGCACTTGACCGACGTGTAGTCCTCGTCGGTGTCGCCGTCGCAGTCGTCGTCCTGACCATCGCAGGTCGGATCACTCGCTGCCGGGAGGAGCGGAGCGCACGAGTCGCTCGCGGTCCCCGCGTTGCACATCATCACGCCGGTCGCGGCGCACTGGCCGACGCCACAGCTCGTCTCGCTCTCGACGAAGCCGTCGTCGGTCTGGCCGTTACAGTCGTCGTCGAAGTCGTCGCAGGTCAGATCGCTGGCCGAGGCCATCCCCAGGTCCGGCTCGCAGGTGTCTTCGACATGTCCGCCCACGCACGCCAACTCGCCGGTCGACTCGCAGCTCGAGCCCACCCAGCAAGTGGTCGGCGGCGCCACGTAGCCCTCGTCGGTCGCGCCATCGCAGTCCTGGTCCTTCCCGTCGCAGGTGTCGTCGTCGGTGGGGAGCGCGCCGCTGCACCCGAGCGAGCCGTTGGTGGCGCAGAACACCGTACCCACGCACTCGCCGGTGCCGCAGCTCTCGCCCTTCGCCCGATGGGTGCCGTCCCAGTCCACAAAGGGCACGATCCCTCCAGGCAAGAAGAAGTCGTCGGTGACGCCGTTACAGTCGTCGTCTGCTCCGTCGCAGGTCGCGTCGGCTGCCGCAGCCAGCGCGTTCGTCGAGCAGATCGACGTCCCGTCGCTCCCATGGCAGACCACCGTACCACCGAGGCACTCGCCGGTTCCGCAGCTCTCACCGAGGAAACGCTCCGCGTTGGGCGCGAAGATCTCGACCCAGGGCTTCGACCCGCCGAGCTGGTAGTCCTCGTCGGTGCCCCCGTCGCAGTCGTCGTCTTTGGCGTTGCACTTCTCGGCGACGGCGAGGTTCAGCTTCGAGCAGGTCAGGGTCTTCTTCGCCGGGTCGGCGGCGTCGCAGATCACCGTCCCCGCCGCGCACACCCCCGTGCCGCACGACGCGCCCATGACCTTGCCGGCGTCGCCCGCGAAGGGCCCACCGCCGTACGTCACCGTCCCACCCGCGCCGTACACCTCGTCGGTCGCCCCGTCGCAGTCGTTGTCCACCGCGTCGCACAGCTCCTCGCCCGCGCTGCCCGCCGACGAGCACGCCAGCGCCATCGCGTCGTCGACCGCGCAGATCACCGTGCCACCACCGCAGCTCCCGGTGCCGCACACCGCCCCCTTGGCCTTCCCGTTATCGCTCGCGAAGAGCGCGCCCGTCAGCGACACCGTGCCGCCCGCACCAAACGCCTGGTCGGTTGAGCCATCGCAGTCGTTATCCACGTCGTCGCACACGTCGTCCGTCGCGTTGGAGAGCGTCGAGCACGTCAGCTCCCCCGCGTTCAGCGGGTCGCAGATGACCAGCCCGCCCGCGCAGCTCCCCGCGCCACAGGCCTGCCCGAGGGTCTTGCCGGCGTCGGCCGCCAGCGGACCGCCGTCGTAGCTGACACTCCCGCCCGCCTTGAAATCCTCGTCGGTCTCCCCGTCGCAGTCGTCGTCGATGCCGTTGCACAACTCGACCACCGCGGCCGACGCCTTGTCGCAGGTCAGCGTCGCCGGCGTGTCGCAGGTCACGGTGCCGCCAGCGCACTTGCCCGTGCCACAGGCCTCCCCCAGCGTCTTGCCCGCGTCGCCGCCGAAAGCGCCCCCGTCAAACGTCACCGACCCGCCAGCCTTGAACTCCTCGTCGGTCTCCCCGTCGCAGTCCTCGTCCAGCCCCGTGCACATGTCCGCGGGCAAGCTCGCCGTCACGGTCGTGCACCGCAGCGTCGCGCCGTCGTCGGCACAAACCGTGGTGCCACCTGCGCATTGTCCGAGGCCGCAGCTCGCCCCCAGCGCGCGCTTCGTCACCCCGTCGAGCTCGGTGAACCTCACCGTCCCCGACGGCCCGAAGTCCTCGTCGGTCTGGGCGTCGCAGTCGTTGTCGAGCCCGTCGCAGCGCCCCAGCTCGTCGCCCTCCTGGTAGTCGGGGCTCCCGTAGGTGCACGCCCACACGCCCGCCGTGCACAGCGCCGTGGTCTGACCCGCCTGGCCGCAGGCGCCGTCGGTGTCGCACCCCGCGTCGACGATCGAGGTCAGCAGCTCGTCGGTGCTGCCGTCACAGTCGTCGTCGACGTTGTTGCAGGTCTCGAGCGTCGCGTTCGCGGCCGTGGTGCACGTCAGCGCATCTTCAGTCGGCGCGCAGACGGTCTTCCCGCCAGCACACGCGCCGAAGCCGCAGCTCTGGTCGAGCGACTTGTGGGTCACGCCGTCGAGCTCAAGATAGGTCACGGTGCCGCCGGCCGCGTAGTCCTCGTCGGTGAGCCCATCGCAGTTGTTGTCGATCGCGTCGCACAAGCCGAGCTCGCCGTCTGCGTTGTAGTTCGGGCTTGAATAGGTGCACGCCCACACGCCCGCGGTGCACAGCGCGCTCGTCTGGCCCGGCTCGCCGCAGGCTCCGGCCGGGTTGCAGCCCGCCTCGAGCAAGCCAGCGGGCTTGTCCACCTTGGGTATGTCATCGGTCTGGCCGTCGCAGTCGTTGTCGATGTTGTCGCAGATCTCGGGCGAGTCCTTGCGTTTCGACCCGGTCAGGGTTTGGCCAACCCCGCCCGGCATCGAGTCACACTTCGTACCCAAACCCCCGGGCACGCACTCCTTCTTGCCCCCCGCGCACGCGCCGATCCCGCAGGCCGCGCCCACGTCGAAGCCGTTATCCGGCACGCCGTCACAGTCCTGATCCAGCCCGTCGCAGATCTCGGGCTCAGCCGCCCCCGCGTTGGTGCAGGTGAGCCGCTGTCGCGTCGGGTCCTGCGTGTCGCACACGACGGTGCCGCCCGCGCAGAGCCCGGTCCCGCAAGACTGCGCCAGGTAGAGCCCCGCGTCGCCAGGGAACGCCCCGCCGTCGTAAGCCAGCGCCGGGTCCGTCGCCTCCAACCCGGGCTTGAAATCCTCATCGATCTCGCCGTCGCAGTCGTTGTCCAGCCCGTCGCAGCGCTCTCTGACGTTCTTCGTGTCCGACTCGTCGCAGATCGCCCGCGACGGGTCCCCCGGATCACACACCAGCGTGCCGTTCGGGCACTCGTCCGCGTCGTCGCCGTCGCAGCCCGCGCCGATCTCGAACTCGTCGTCGACCCCACCGTCGCAGTCGTTGTCCAGCCCGTCGCAGCTCTGCTCGGTGTCCGCCTCGAAGGTCGACACCGGCGAGTAGTCGCAGTCCCACCCGGGCAGCACCGCGCCGGCCGGGTTGACGCGACAGACGGCCTTGGCCACGAAGACACCACCTGACTTGGTGCCGCACACCCCCGCTTTCAGGCAGGTGGACGCTGCGTAATCCGTCAGCCCCTCGTCGGTCGTCCCGTCGCAGTCGTCGTCTACGCCGTTACAGGTCTCGACACCCACCTCGGGTGCTGAGCCGTCGGCGTTCGTCGAGCAGGTCGCCCCCAGCTCACCAGGCAAGCACTCGACGATGCCCTGCCCGCACGCGCCCACCCCGTCGCACGACGCGCCCACCGGCAGCCCGCCCCACACAAACCCCTCGTCGGTCTCGCCGTCGCAGTCGTCGTCGAGGCCGTTACAGCGCTCGTCCGTCGGCACGGTGTCGCCGATACAGACGACGTCGCCCGGCTCAAACGTGTCGCCCGCGACCGCCACGCACACCCGCGTCCCCAGCCTGCACTCACCCACCTCGCTGCCGCACGCGCTCGACCCGTCGGTGCCCGGGTTCCCCTCGTCGGTCAGCCCATTACAGTTGTTGTCGATCCGGTCGCAGACCTCAGGCGCCTCTGGATTCACCCCGGGGTCCTCGTCGTTGCAGTCCGCCGGCGGGCTCCAGTGATCGCCGTCCGCGTCTTCCACCCCGTCACAGGGGAGGTCACCCGCGAAGCAATCCTGGTCCACACCGTCGCCGCACTTCTCCGGGGCCCCGGGATAGACAAAAGGGTCGGTATCGTCGCAGTCGTTCGGCGGGGAGTACCCGTCGCCGTCGAGATCCGTGACCGCGCAGAACTGCCCCTCCAACACGTCGCCGCTACAGTCCTTGTCGCATTGAGTGACCGCCTCGGGCGTCCCCCTCAGGACGGCTGGACAGCACTTCTCCGGCGCGCCGGGGAAGCGCCCCGAGTCGAAGTCGTTGCAGTCCCCCTGCTCCTCGGTGAACCCGTCCCCGTCGAGGTCCGCCGAGGTGCAGCCGTCGTCGTCGGTCCCGTTACAGTCGTTGTCCTTGCCGTCGCCACAGGTGTCGTCCTTCGCCGCCTTGTGGGCTGTCGAGCAAATTGCCGCGCTCAGCCCGTCGGGCGCGCACTCGACGACCCCGCCAGCGCACTCGCCAAGCCCGCAGGGCTCTCCGATGGCCAGCTCGACCCCGCCAGCCTTGTAGGTGAACCCCTCGTCGGTGGAACCGTCGCAGTCGTTGTCCACGCCGTCGCACCCCTCCAACAGCCCCGGGCCCACGTTCGGGTCGCCCACGCCGCACTTGGCCTCCACCTCCAGGCAATCGAAGATCCCGTCGTTGTCCGCGTCTTCGCACTTCGCGTCGCCGCCCTGACAGTCCTGGTCGATGCCGTCATTGCAGTCGGCGCAGGGGTGCTCGGTCGCCCAGGGATTCGCGGCCGTGACCTCTGGCTCGCAGTCGACAAACGGCGTGGCCACAGCGCAGCAGCCCTCGACGCCACAGTCGACGAACCCGTCGTTGTCCGCGTCGCAGGCCGGATCCAGCGCCGTGAGGTGCACCTTGACGATCACCGCCGCGGTCAAGTCGACGATCCCCTCATAGGCCGTCACGATCCGGCCGCCAGCCCGCCCCGTCACCTGGACGTGCACCGGCGGCGCGGTCGGCCCCGCCGCAAAGGTCGCCGCACCGTACTGAAGCTTCATCAACACCGGCGCCGCCACCGGGTCAAATCCGTCGACCACGGCGCGGGTGAAGTCCGAGTCGGTGAGGTTGGTCGGGTAGCGCGCGAACTTCCCGGTCTCGTCTTGTTGAATGAAGAGCAGCCGCAGCTCTTGAAGCCGCGCGACGCCCGCGGGCAGGTCGGAGCGTATCTCCAGATGGAGCGTCTCGACCTTGCTGTCGCCCCCGCCGCAAGCGCCGAGCCACATCAGGGCGGCGAGCGCGGGCCATGGGTGGATGTATCGAAGTCTGGACATCGCGGATGCACCTCGCCGTCGAAAACCGGCCTCACAAGCCGGCAAAAAAGTATAGGCCGGCGCTCTCCGAGTTGCCAGGAGAGCGGGCGCGCGCGGGTCGGCGGCGTGGGCCGCCACAAAAATGGAGTCGCCCCGTTGACGCGCGACGCGATGTGTCTACCCTTCGCCGCCCGAGGCCCCGTGTTCCGGGCACTTCGGCACCACATTCGGTTATCGGAATTTCCGCCCTACCCCCCAGGAGGCAGGCATGAAGATCAGACCCCTTCAAGACCGCGTGCTCGTTCAGCGCGTTGAAGAAGAAGAGCGTTCGCGCGGCGGCATCATCATCCCCGACACGGCCAAAGAGAAGCCGGTCAAGGGTCGCGTGATCGCCGCCGGCAACGGCAAGATCCTGAAGAACGGCGAGCTGCGGCCCCTCACCGTGAAGGGCGGCGACGTCGTGCTCTTCAGCAAGTACGCCGGCACGGAGGTGAAGCTCGACGGCGAGGAGCACCTCATCATGCGTGAAGAGGACATCCTCGGGATCATCGAGTAGGGCACCCCCTCGCGAACGCCCCGCTCGGGGGCGTCTGGTAGACCATTCATCGCCAAGTGGCGCGTCGGGCAGAGCCGGCGTCGCCAGACCCACCCACGAGGGAGTCGCGCGGCGACCGTCCCTCAAAAGCCAGGAGACATCGGCCATGGCCAAGGAAGTGATTTTCTCAGAGAGCGCGCGGGCCCGGATCCTGCGCGGCGTCAACACCCTCGCCGACGCGGTGCAGGTGACCATGGGGCCCAAGGGCCGCAACGTGGTCATCGAGAAGAGCTTCGGCTCGCCCACCGTCACCAAGGACGGCGTCACCGTCGCCAAAGAGGTCGAGCTCGAGGACCGCTTCGAGAATATGGGCGCTCAGATGGTGAAGGAGGTCGCGTCGAAGACCTCCGACGTGGCCGGCGACGGCACGACCACCGCCACCGTCTTGGCGCGCGCCATCTACCGCGAGGGCCTCAAGATGGTCGCCGCGGGCCACAGCCCGATGGACCTCAAGCGCGGCATCGACCGCGCGGTCACGGCGGCCGTCGAGGCGCTTCACGCCATGTCGAAGCCGACGAAGGACCAGCGCGAGATCGCTCAGGTCGGCACCATCTCGGCCAACAGCGATCCCACCATCGGCAACATCATCGCCGAGGCCATGGAGAAGGTCGGCAAGGAAGGCGTCATCACCGTCGAAGAAGCGAAGTCCATGGAGACGACGCTGGAAGTGGTCGAGGGCATGCAGTTCGACCGCGGCTACCTCAGCCCCTACTTC
>CAZNZH010000103.1:10662-10970 GCA_964577445.1 uncultured Myxococcales bacterium | reverse complement strand
CCGCCTCGCTTCCCGGTGCGGGGACGACACCCGTTAAAAGAAGTCGTCGGAGAAGAAGACGATGACGGCGGCCACGGACCGCTTCCCGCCGTGCTCTCCGCAGCAGTTCGATGCGCTGCCCCACGACGAGCCGCCCTTGCGGATCGTGCCGCCGCTCTCGATCTCGCCGATGGACGACCCGCCCTTGCGCAGGGTGCCGCCGCTCTCGATCTTGCCGATGGACGACCCGCCCTTGCGGATGGTCCCGTCGCTCTCGATCTTGCCGATGGACGAGCCACCCTTGCGGACCGTGCCGTCGCTCTCGTACT
>CAZNZH010000103.1:0-10652 GCA_964577445.1 uncultured Myxococcales bacterium | reverse complement strand
CCACCGAGGAGCCGTTGATCCGAATGGTGCCGTCGTCTTCGATGACCGCCCAGCTCGACCCGCCCTTGCGAATCTCGACCTTCGCCGACGCGAACGGGGCCAAGAGCACAAAGGCCGTGGCCAACGAGAGAGTGAGTAGGGTCCGGGACATCACGCGCCTCCTTTGTTTTTGGCCCCGCCGAGACGGTCGACGGTCTCGATGTATTCCTGCATCGCCGCCTCGCGACTCTGCCCGGCGCGGGCCGCCCACGCGTCGTGCTTCGCTCGCCCGCGCACGTCCAGCATGCCCGGCCGCGCGCCGGTGGCGTCGCCTTCGGTGGCCTGCTTGTAGAGTCCGTACAGCGCCAAGAGGCCCGCGGGTGATTGTGTAGGCAGCCCTCGCGAGCGAGCGACGGCCTCCTGAAATGACGCTTCCAACGACATCGTCAAGCTCCGGTCGGGCCTCGGCACCGAGGCGCGGGGTCGAACCCGCGGAGGCTCGCTGCTGGGCGCGGGGTGAGACCGGCCGATCTGGCAGGTGTCGCGAGAGTACCGCGCGCTCGCCATCCGGGCTACCCCACCGGCGACGGGGCCGAAGCGGGCGCGCGCGGCCATGGCGCTGCCCCGCTCCGGCGCTCAGGCGAGGTTGACCTCGCCGCCCGCCGTCATGGTCGCGTGCTCCGAGACGATCTCCGCGGTCGTGGGGAGGGCGTCGGTGCTGGCCGGGTGCTCAAACTCGGCCTCGATCTCCTCGCAGAGCGTCGCCGCGACGCGCTGGGGCGCCCGCCGCGTGATGACGCCGTACTCGGTGTCGCCCAGCCGCGCCCAGGGCCGATCCCTCACGCGAATGAGATCGTCGGCCCCGACGCGACCCGCGCGGACCCAGGAGAGCAGCACGCTCACCGCGGGGAAATGGACCACCACGCCGTCCGGTCTCTGGACCCGTAGGTCGAAAGAACTGTCCCGTTTCATGACACCCACCTCATGGGGATCGACCCGAAACGCATCAGATTCGCTGTTCTGCACGCTCGCCTCCGTGGTTGTGCAAGGGCTATGCCGCGGCGGATGCCTGGTCGCGCGCTCCGCGGCAGATGGCTCGGGAGTCCGCGCCGGTCGGCGCCGCTCTCCGCCCATGAGGTCGTCCGCGCCGCCGAAGATCTTTCGCGTTTTCATCCTCGGGCTTGTCACCCGTGGCTTGGGCAGCGCGCGCGGAGACGGGTGACCGTCGACTCGATGTGGCCGCCAGATGTGGCCGCGTCGCCGTCGCGGTAGATTCCGCGGGCCAGCCGTGCTTTGGTTCGCCCCGTGAGAGCCTATCTCGACCTGCTCAAGCGCATCCTCGACGAGGGGCGCCCGCGCGACGACCGCACCGGCACCGGCACCCTGGGCGTGTTCGGGCACCAGATGCGCTTCGACCTGCGCCAGGGCTTCCCGCTGCTGACGACCAAGCGCCTGCACCTGCGCTCCATCCTGCACGAGCTGCTCTGGTTTTTACGCGGCGAGACCCACGTCGCGTCGCTTCAGGCCGCGGGCGTCACGATCTGGGACGACTGGGCGGGCGCTGACGAGTGCGCCCGCTTCGGCCGCGCGGCCGGCGACCTGGGCCCGATCTACGGCCACCAGTGGCGGGCCTTCGGCGCCACGAGACAGCCTGATGGCACCTACGCCCCCGACGGCGTGGACCAGATCGCCCGCCTCGTCACCGAGCTTCGCCAAGACCCGTGGAGCCGCCGCCACATCGTCACCGCCTGGAACCCGCGCGAGGCCACCGACGTGACGCTGCCGCCCTGTCACACGCTCTTTCAGTTCCACGTCCAGGGCGACGAGCTCTCGTGTCAGCTCTACCAGCGGTCCGGCGACGTGTTCTTGGGTGTGCCCTTCAACATCGCGAGCTACGCGCTGCTCACCCTCATGGTCGCGCAGGTCACCGATCTGAAGCCGGGCGAGCTCATCCACACCCTGGGCGACGCCCACCTCTATATGAACCACCTCGACCAAGCGCGGCTTCAGCTCGAGCGTGAGCCGCGCGCGCTGCCCACCATGCACCTCGACCCCTCGGTGAGCGACGTGTTCGCCTTTGAATTCGAGCACTTCCGGCTCGAAGGTTACGACCCGCACCCCCACATCAAGGCGCCGGTCGCCGTATGAGTGAGCGCGCCGCAGACGTTGGGCCGCGCGAGCCCCTGGCCCTGGTCGTCGCCATCGCCGACAACGGCGTCATCGGCCTGGACGGCGATCTCCCCTGGCACCTGCCCGAGGATCTGCGTCACTTCCGGCGCAAGACCATCGACCACGCCATCATCATGGGGCGCCGCACCTGGGAGTCGCTGCCCGGCCCGCTGTCGCGGCGCCGCAACATCGTCGTCACCAGCGCCGCGCTAGAGCACCCCGGGGTCGAGGTCGCCCGCAGCGTCGGCGAGGCCATCGCCCTGGCGCGCCAGACCGACCCGGAGCCGCGCATCGTCGGCGGCGCGGGCATCTACGCCGCCGCGCTGACGCTGGCGACCAGGATCTTCCTCACCGAGGTCCACGCCGAACCCGACGGCGACACGCACTTTCCCGCCTTCGACCGCAGCGTCTGGCGCGAGACCGAGCGGGTGGACTCCGAGGGCTGTAGCTTCGTGACCCTCGAGCGCACCGCGTGAGCTCCCGAGCGAGCCCCGCGCGCCGGCTCTACCGTTACGCTGCATCGCACCATCGCGATATCGCGCTCGCCACCACATGCTCGGTGGCTAACAAGCTCTTCGATCTTGCACCGCCCGGGCTCATCGGCGCGGCCATCGACGTGGTCGTGAACGGCGAGGAGTCCTTCATCGCCCGCCTCGGTGTCGTCGACGTCCTGGCCCAGCTCTGGGTCATCGCCGGGCTGACGCTGGTGATCTGGGTGCTCGAGTCGGTCTTCGAGTATCTCTTCGCCGTGCTCTGGCGAAACCTCGCCCAGAGCATCCAGCACGAGCTGCGGATGGACGCCTACGCCCACACCCAGGAGCTCGAGCTGGCGTGGTTCGAGGATCGCTCCACCGGCGGGCTCCTGGCGATTCTCAACGACGACGTCAACCAGCTCGAGCGCTTCCTCGACGGCGGCGCCAATGAGCTGCTCCAGGTGACGACCACCGTGCTGGTGGTGGGCGCGACGTTCTTCGCCCTCGCGCCCGGGGTCGCGGGGCTGGCCTTTCTGCCCGTGCCCTTCATCCTCTGGGGCTCGTTTCACTTTCAGGCCAAGATCGCGCCGCGCTACATGGTCGTGCGCGAGCGCGTCGGCCTCCTCGCCGGCCAGCTCGCCAATAACCTCAGCGGCATCGCGACGGTGAAGAGCTTCAACGCCGAGGCCCGCGAGGTCGAGCGCATCGGCCGGCTGAGCCTGGACTACCAGCGGTCCAACCGCGCCGCGATTCGCCTCAGCTCGGCATTTTCGCCTTTGATTCGCATGGTTATCGTCTGCGGCTTCGTGGCCACCCTGGTCTACGGCGGCGCGCTGACCCAGACCGGCGAGCTGGCGGTCGGGGCCTACAGCGTCATGGTCTTTCTGACCCAGCGCCTGCTCTGGCCGCTCACGCGCCTGGGCGAGACGGTGGACCTCTTTCAGCGCGCGATGGCCTCGACCACGCGCGTGCTGGATCTCTTGGACACGAAGCCGGCCATCGTCAGCGGGTCGCGGGTGGTGCCCCTGGATAAAGTGCGAGGCGACATCGAGTTCTCCGACGTCGTGTTCGCCTACGACCCGCGCGCGCCGGTGCTCAACGGGCTGAGCTTTCGCGTGCCGGCAGGGCAGACCACGGCGATCGTCGGCGCCACCGGCTCGGGCAAGTCCACGGTCGTCAAGCTCTTGCTACGCTTCTACGAGCCGCAAGGCGGGAGCGTCAGCCTCGACGGCCACGACCTGCGCGAGCTGGACCTGCGCTCGCTCCGAGCCGGCATCGGGTTGGTCAGCCAGGACGTGTTCCTCTTTCACGGCACGGTCGCCGAGAACATCGCCTACGGCCTCGACGGCGCGTCCCCGGAGGCCATCGAGCGCGCGGCGCGGACGGCGGAGGCCCACGACTTCATCGCCGGCCTGCCCCTGGGCTACCAGACCATCGTGGGCGAGCGCGGGCAGAAGCTCTCCGGCGGGCAACGCCAGCGGCTGTCTTTGGCCCGCGCCATCCTCGGCGACCCGCCGATCCTCGTGCTGGACGAGGCGACGTCGGCTGTGGACAACGAGACCGAGGCCGCCATCCAGCGCTCGCTTGGGCGGGTGGCCCAAGACCGGACGATGCTGGTCATCGCGCACCGCCTGTCCACGGTGCGCCACGCCGACACCATCCTGGTCCTCGACGCCGGGGTCGTCCGGGAGTCCGGCCGCCACGAGGAGCTGATGGCCCTGGACGGCATCTACGCCCGCCTGCGCCGCATTCAGACTGGCGACGACTGACTGTCTCGCGGTCTCGCGCTCACAGACAGCCGGGGCCGTTCAGCCGGATGCGCAGGTCGTCGATGAGGACGCCGCCGCCGGTGTTGAACACGCTGTCGTCGGTGCGGAAGCGGAAGCCGAACCGGTGCGCGTTGCCGTCGGCGAAGGCCGAGATGATGAGCGATTGGCTGGCCCACCCGCCAGTCGACAGCGCGGTCGCGTTGATGGTCTTGATGATCGCGCCGTCCATGAGGATCTCGAGGCGATCGCCGCCCACTGTGCTGTCGAGGATCTGGCCCCAGAGCGCGAACTCGAGCCAGGCGTTGGCGGCCGTGGGGATCTGAATCAGAGGCGTGGTCGCGGTCGCGTCGCACACGCCCACGTCGTAGTCCCAGGTCACGAGGCTGCCCGCGTAGAGGCAGCCGAAACCCTCGCCGCAGCCCGCAGGCGTCAGCTCGGCGGCGACGTCTTCGCCGCTGACGCGGTGCCAGGCGCACTCGGGGCTCGCCGGCGGCCCGACCTCCAGGACAAACCCGTTGGCGCGCGGGCCGACGGCCGACCAAAGCTCGAAGTCCTCGATCGGGATGGGGTCCGACGGGGTGCCGAAGGATTCCTCGCAGGCCGGGGCGCCGTCCGCCCCCTCGGCGCAGTACTCGAACAGGCAGCCATTTCCTGGGAGATCGCAGAGGGTCGCCAGCTCCGAGGTGCACAGGTTGTCCGTGCAGGACTCGGCCGTGCACGCGAAGCGGTCCTCGCAGTGGGCGTCGGTCTCACAGCAGCTCGCAGGCCACGCCTTGCCGCCGCAGGTCCCGCCTCCCGACCGCCAGACCTGGGGCGCGCTGGCCAGGGTCCACAGCTCGCCCGCCCCCAGCGCCCGCGGGTAGATCCGCGTGTCGGCCAGGTCGCCCAGGAGGCGGAAGCCCTCTTTGCGCGCGCACAGCCGCACGGTCGGCTCGGTGGGCGTCAGCAGGCCCGGCATCTCCACCGTGTCCGTGCGCACGCCGTCGAGCCACACCTCCAGGCGCTGGCCGTCGTAGGTGCAGGCGCCGTGGCGCCAGGCGTTGGGTGCGACCGCGGTCGAGCCGTACCAAGCCCAGTCGCCGTCGATGCGCACCGCGCAGGACAGCGCGCCCGCGTTCAGCCCCAGCATGAACGAGGTGTCCTTGGAGACCATCACGCGGGTCGAATCCAGCACGGACTCGCTGCGAAACCATGTGGCCACGGTCAGGCCGGGGCCGGTGATCTCGAGGCTGGGCGCCGAGGAGACGCTGGCCTGCCCGGTGCCGTCGCAGTGCAGGTAGTGCCCGGTCGGGCCGCCCACCTCGAGCGTGGTGGCCGCCGAGAGCGTCATGTGATTGCCGTTGCCCGAGCGGTCCAGGGCGCGCGCGCTGGTGACGGCGGCGTGGTCGTAGGCGTAGGCGGCGGCGGCCCCGGCGCGGCATGTGGTGCCTGACGCGGTGCAGCCGGTGGCGTCGTCACAGGGCAGACCGACCTCCGGCGCGGGCACGCACACCCACTCAGAGGCCGTCACGGACGCGCAGTGGGAGGCGTTACAAGGGTCGGCCGCGCCGATGCAGCTCTGCGGTGAGCCGATGACGCAGACCCCGGCCTCACAGGTGTCGGGCGTGCAGCCGTCGTCGTCGCCGTTACAGGCCCCGCCCTCATTTTTGGCGGTTGTGACGCACTCCTGCGCCACCGCGTCCCAGGCGGCGTCGGCGCAGTCGGTGGCCAAGCCGCTGCAGTCCGGCGAGGGGCACTGGCAGATCAAGCCGAGGCAGGTGCCGGGCGCGGCGCAGAAGAGCTCCGAGAAGCAGGGCGTGCCGTCTTCAAACTCGTCGGGGATGCAGCCGAAGACGTCGTCGCAGAAGGCGCCCGTGCATGGGTTTCCGTCGTCGCAGTCCAGGGCGTCGCCGACGCACGCGCCGCCAGCGCAGTGGTCGCCGCTCGTGCACACGCTGGCGTCGTCGCAGCCGGCCGCGTTCGGGGTCGTCGTGCAGCCCGTGGCGGCGTCGCAGCCGTCGTCGGTGCAGGGGGTGTCGTCGTCACAGACGATGGCGGTGCCGGCGCAGTCGCCCGCCGCGCAGACGTCGGCCGACGTGCACGCGTCGTCGTCGTCGCAGGGGGCGGTGTTCGGCGTGGCCGTGCAGCCGGTGGCGGGGTCGCAGGCGTCGTCGGTGCACGGGTTGCCGTCGTCGCAGGTGATGGCGTCGCCCGCGCAGATCCCCCCGGCGCACAGGTCGCCAGCGCTGCACGCGTCGCCGTCGTCGCACGGAGCCACGTTGTCCGCCGTCACGCAGCCGATCTCGGGCTCGCAGCCGTCGTCGGTGCAGGGGTTCTCGTCGTCGCAGACAATAGCGACGCCCGCGCAGCTCCCGGCGTCGCAGGTGTCGGTGGCGGTGCACGCGTTCAGGTCGTCACAGGGCGCGCTGTTGGGGACGGTCACGCAGCCCGTGCCCGGCTCACAGGCGTCGTCGGTGCAGGGATCCTCGTCGTCGCAGACCGGCGGCGCTCCAGCCACGCAGGCGCCGGCGTCGCAGATCTCCGCGCCGTTACAGGGGTCGCCGTCAGCGCAAGGCAGCGCGTCGTCGGGGCTCCACGCGGTCGTCGAGAGCGCCGGGACGCAGGCGAGGCAGGGCAGCGTGGGGTGGGGCGCCCCGGCCAGCACGCAGGTGTTGTCGATGCGGCAGGCGCCCGTGACCAGGGCGCAGCCGCCGTCGTCATCGCAGGTCTCGCACGGCAGGCAGCCCGAGCCGGCGCCGGTGCAGAAGCCGCCGGCGCAGAAGTCGCCGGTCGTGCAGTCCGCGCCGTCATCGCAGGCGAGCGCGTCGTCGGCGACGTAGGCGGTGTGGCTGATGGCCGTCGCGCACCGCCGGCACGGGTTTTCAGGGTCGACGGTGCCGTCGGCGACGCAGGCGCCGTCGATCTTACAGAACTCGTCGAAGAGCGCGCAGCCGCCGGCGCCGTCGCAGGCCTCGCAGCTCGCGCAGGTGTAGGCGGTCCCGACGCAGGCCCCCGTCGCGCTGCACGCGTCCGCCTGGGTGCAGGGGTCCTCGTCGTCGCACAGGGCCGCCGGCGTCACGGTGTGCGTGCAGCCCACGGCGGGGTCGCAGGCGTCGGCGGTGCAGGGGTCGCCGTCGTCGCAGTCGACCGGAGCCCCCGGCGCGCACAGGCCGCCAGCGCACTGGTCGCCCTCGGTGCACGCGTCGTCGTCATCGCAGGGCGCGGCGTTCGGCGTGAACGTGCAGCCCGTGGCCGGGTCGCAGGCGTCGTCGGTGCAGCCCAGCGAGTCGTCGCAGGCTCGCGGTGCGCCGGGCACGCACGCCCCCGCCGCGCACAGGTCGCCCTGGGTGCAGGCGTCCCCGTCGCTGCACGCCACGCCGTCGACCTGAGCCTCCGACACGCAGGCGCCGGTCGCGGGCTCGCAGCGCGGGCGGATGCACTGCGCGGCGCCGGGGACCTGGCAGATCACGATGCTCAGCGGCGCGACGCGGCAGCGGCCCTCGAAGCAGCCCAGGTTGCCGTTGCACAGGTCGTCGTCGTCGTACTCGGCGCAGTCCGCGTCCTTGTCGCAGGGGCACTGGTCGCTGCCCGAGGTGCAAGTCCCGCTCGCGCACCGGTCGCCCACGGTGCAGCCGTTTCCGTCGTTGCACGGCACATCGTCCAGCAAGAGCGCAGAACACGCGCCCGTCTCGGGCTGACAGACGGTCCGGAAGCAGTCGGTGTCCTTGCTTGTGTCGCACTGCACAATCGTCGCCGCGTCGTTGGCGCAGAGCCCGTCCCGACACGTCAACACGCCGTTACAGAGGTCGCCGTCGTCGTGCTGAACGCAGTCCGCGTCGGTGCTGCACCCACAGCTCGCGGTCGGCGTGCCCGAGCACACCCCGTCCGCGCACACGTCGCCGTCCGTGCAGGTGTTGCCGTCGCTGCACGCCGCGGTGTTGTTGGGGTAGACGCACCCGAGCTGCGGGTCGCAGAGGTTGTCGGTGCACGGATCGCCGTCGCCGCAGGGCAGGGCGGGCCCGGGGCTGCACTCGCCCCCGAGACACAGGTCGCCGTCGGTGCAGCGATCGCCGTCGCTGCACGGCGTGTAGTCCTTCTTGGGCCCGACGACGCAGCGGCGCTTCAGCGTGTCGCAGAGCGCGACGCGGCAGGGGTCGCCAGCCACCAGCGCCTGGCATTCGGCGCTGCCGGTGCACTGGTCGCCCGGCACGTCGGGCCGCGCGACGCCGCCGTCCGCGTCGCCGTCGCCCAGCCCATCGGCGATCGCCACGTCCCCCGCGTCCAAAGCCACGGCGTCGCCGTCGCCCCCCGCGATGGACCCGTCGCTGGTACACGCCGCCGCCCCCGCGACCAGCAAGCACGCGAGCCAAAGTCTCAGCCAGCCCATCTCGCTCCCGCATCCGCCCCCAGAGATCCCTGGGGGGCAGCCCATGATCGGTCCGAAAGCGTGGTGAGATCAAGGTAACGCTACCGATCGCGAGCCTTTGCCCGCGGCCCTCGCGAGCGAAACACGACGTAAAAAAAGACACGGAGGCGCGGACAACGCGGCGGAGCATGGAGCCGAGCGGTTCGGGCTCGCCTCTTTGCCGCGTCTTCGTGCCGGCGCCGCGCCTCCGTGGTTACATGGGGACCCGCGACGGTGCCGCGCCGCCGCGCCGTCGCGGGCGGTGCGGGCGCGCTCGTGCCGGTCGACCGCCCCGCGGCGCCGGCTACGCGAACGTGAGGTAGAGCACGGCGCAGGCCAGCGACAGGGTCGTCGCGGCCAGGGCGATCACGGTCTTTCGCAGCGCCGCGTCGGTGGCGGCGACCGGGGCCGGCGGGGCCATCACGTCCTCGGTGGGCCACGCCGCGCTGGGGAGCGCCACGGCGCCAGAGCGCTGGGCCGCGCGCAGCTCCTCGGGCTTGAGGTGGGTGGTCTCGAGCGGCGACAGGCCGGTGGGGCGCGGCCGGCTGAAGAGGTCGGACTCACCGCGGATGCTGTCGAGGGCGGGGCCGCCCTCGTCGATATATTCCACCACGAATTTGCCGATCTGAATCTGGTCGCCGTCGCGAAACGGGTGCGCCACGACCTGGCGCCCGTTGACGTAGACGCCGTTGGAGCTGGCCATGTCGCGCACGATGAGCTCGTGGCCCTCGAGGTTCACGCTGGCGTGCATCCGCGAGACCCCGGTGTTGTCGATGACGAGGTCGTTGCTGGCGTCGCGGCCGATGGTCACGCAGGGCTTGGTGATGGGGAAGACCTGGAGCTCGCGCTCCTTGAGCTTGACTACGAGCTGAGGCATCGAAGCTCCTGGGAAGGGGACCAACCCGTTAGCGACCTGGCGCGGCGAGGGAAATCCGGTGCCTGAAGTGTGCTGGCCTCAAAGGAGACCGACAATTTTATCGCCCACCGGTGGCCGTCGCGGCGGGGTGAGCGCCGTGGAGCGGCGCGACCCGCTTGCGGGCGCGTCAGCCCTTCAGCCACGCGACCAGCATCGCCAGCGCGGCGCCCACGACCGAGACCGCTACGCCCACCAGCGGCCAGACCCACCACTCGGTTTTGCTTGATGACGCCTGGGGTTTTGCGGCAGGCAAGCCCGAGATCGGCCGCGGGTTGGCGGAGCGGGTGATGGGGGCCGGGATGTGAGGGCGGACGCGGGCGAGCTGGACGCGATCCTCGGCACTCAGCATGCCGTCGAGGATGCGGGCGACGTCGCCGGCTCGCTGAAGCCGCGAGCCCGCTGACTTGTCCAGCAGCCGATCCATCAGCGCTTGCCAGGGCTGGAGCGCCGCGGGGGCCATCGCGCGCACCTCGAGCGGCGGCGGCGGCGTCTCCATGTGCATCACCGCGACCATCAGCGGGTTGGCCGCGTCGAAGGGCAAACGCCCGGAGAGCATCTCGTAGATCATCACGCCCAGGGTGTAGAGGTCCGTCGCCGGGCCGACCGGCTGGTTGGTCGCCTGCTCGGGCGACATGTAGGCCAGCGTGCCCATGCTGTGGCCGCTCTGGGTGAGCTGCGTGGCCTCGGCGCGCTTTCCCAACAGGCGCACGATGCCGAAGTCCATGACCTTGACGTGATCGGGCAGGGCGCCGCCGTCGCAGATGAAGACGTTTTCGGGTTTGAGGTCGCGGTGGACGATGCCGTGGCCGTGCGCGTGCTCCAGCGCGCGGGCGATCTGAACGGCGATGCGGGCGGTGCGTTCGGGGCTCAGGGCCGCGCGCTCGCGCTCGAGCAGCTCGCGCCGGCCGCGGCCGGGGAGCCGCTCCAACACGAGGGAGCTGAGGTCGCTCTGGCTGCCGAAC
>CAZNZH010000102.1:0-10992 GCA_964577445.1 uncultured Myxococcales bacterium | reverse complement strand
AGATCCGCCGTCCAAACCAGGGCCTGATCGCCAGCGGCGTGCCCGCGCTCGTCGTTGATGGCCTTGAAGTCGTTGACGTCGAACACGAGGATCGAGAAGCGCGCGTCGTGGCGTCGCGCGCGCTCGATCTCGTGGTGCAGGCGCTCGTTGAGGTAGCGCCGATTCCACAGCCCCGTGAGTGGATCGCGGTAGGCCAGGCTGCGGTACACCTGGAGCGTGCCCACCTCGGTCCGCAGCGCCTCGTTTTCGGCGCGCAGCCACTCGACCAGCGCGATGGGATCCGTCGGCTCGTCGTTCAGTGCAGGCGCTGGCGGTTGTTTCGGCATGGTCATCGGCATGAGCGACCCCAGAGGTGCGGTGACCCCGGGAATTTTTGCAAGGTACATGCCAGCAGGGCTGACGGCCCCATCGTGCGGCGTGGTGGTATGTCCGGTCAATTTCGAGCGCGAGGACGCTGTCATCCAGACCTCTCGTGGGCGCGTGACATCGCCGGCGACAACCATCGGCGCCAGCGCCTTATTCTCTGACCCGGTGGGTCGCCGGACGCCGCGCGGGTGATCACGGCGTGCCCGCGCGAGCGCGGCCCGCAAGGCTTGTCTTGTCCCGGCCATCGGTCTGGGCTAGGTTCCCTGCCCCCACGGAGCGTGCCGAGCCTGGGGTTTTGACGGAGGGACAGGCCCGTGGCGCTGGCGATCTACAACACGATGACCCGCGGCAAAGAGCCCTTCGAGCCGTTGGTTCCGGGCAAGATCGGCTTCTATGTGTGCGGCGTCACCGTCTACGATCTGAGCCACATCGGCCACGCCCGCGTCTACGTCGCCTTCGACGCGGTGTTTCGCTTCCTGCGCCAGCAGGGCTTTGAGGTGACCTACGTCCGCAACTTCACCGACGTGGATGACAAGATCATCGCGCGGGCGGCGGAGCGCGGCGAGGACCCCCTCGCGCTGTCGGCCCGGTTCATCGAGGAGTTTCACCGCGACATGGATGCGCTGGGGTGCCTGCGCCCCACCGCGGAGCCGAGAGTCTCCACCCACATGCCGCAGATCATCGCGCTGGTCGAGCGGATCATCGAGCGCGGCCACGCCTATGTGGTCGACGGGGACGTCTACTTCTCCATCGACAGCTACCCGGCCTACGGGAAGCTCTCGAGGCGGCCGCTCGAGGACATGCGGGCCGGCGAGCGGGTGCAGGTCGACGACCGCAAGAAGAACCCCTTCGACTTCGCGCTGTGGAAGTCGGCCAAGCCCGGTGAGCCCACCTGGGAGAGCCCGTGGGGGCCGGGGCGACCGGGCTGGCACATCGAGTGCAGCGCCATGGCCTGCGCTCATCTGGGCGAGACCTTCGACATCCACGCGGGCGGCAAAGACCTCGTGTTCCCGCACCACGAAAACGAGATCGCGCAGTCCGAGGCCGCCAGCGGCGTCGAGTATGTGCGCTACTGGATGCACAACGGTTTCGTGAACGTCGACGCGGAGAAGATGTCCAAATCATTGGACAATTTCTTTACGGTCCGCGACGTGCTCGAGCTGTACCACCCGCTGTCGGTGCGCTGGTTTTTGCTCTCGACGCACTACCGCGCGCCCATCAATTATACTGAACGCACCATCGAAGAGGCGGCCGCGCGGGTCTACTACCTCTACCAGACCCTTGAGGACATGGACGCCGCGCTGGCCGAGGTGAAGTCGACCAGGGACGGCGACGTGGTCGAGCCCGAGATGGTGGAGTCCATCGCCCAGCGCGGGCTGGCGGCGATGGAAGACGACTTCAACACGGCGCTGCTCGTGTCGGTGCTGTCGGAGCCGCTGAAGCTGATCAACGACCTGCTGCACACGAAGAAGGGGCGCAAGCGGGCCGGGCGGCTGCGCACGATGGCGCGAATTCGCGAGCAGATCCGGCCGATCCTGGACGTCTTGGGGGTCGGGCGCGGCGAGCCGGCGCGCATCCTCGCCGAGATGCGTCAGCGGGCGCTCAAGCGGCGCGGCCTCACCGAGGAGCACGTCGCGGCCCGCGTGGCGGCGCGCGTTGAGGCTCGCGAGGCCCGCGACTGGGCGGCGGCGGACGCCATCCGTGACGAGCTGCTGGCGACCGGAATCCAGTTGATGGACGGGGCCGAGGCGACCGAGTGGCGGCCGGTGTTCCTGCTGGCCGAAGACGCGGCTGAGCCCGAGCCCGGGGAGTGAAGCTGCTGGCCGTCGGCTTCGACCGTTCGGCCCAGGAGCGCTTGAGCGCTGCGCTGAGTCAGGCGGGGCACCAAGTGCTGGCGGCCACCGGGCAGGTGTCGGCGCGTACCCTGGCGCGCGCGGCGACGCCGGACGCGCTGGTCGTGCCGGGCGGGCCGGCCGGGGAGCTCGCCGCGTCGTGGGTGGCTGACCTCTTGCCGGGGCTGCGCGCGTTCGCCCTGCCAGCCGACGCCGACGCCGACGAGGTCGTCCGCATGGTCGGCAGCGCGCGGCCCGGCTTGGGCCCCCCGGCGCCGGCCTCAGAGGAGCCGAGCCGGCAGCTCGGTGTGGGCGCGACGGCGGACTCGGGCGCTGAGGGTGAGCTCGCCTCCGCCTCCGCCCTCGCCCTGACGCCGGGCCGCCTCGCCGGCACCGCGCGCGCCGCCACCCCCGACTCGCGCATCGCCTCGAAGCTCGCCGACGTCCGGTTCGGTGACTACCATGCCATCCTTGAGACCTCGGACGGCGCGTCGCCGGCCCTGGTCCGCGAGCAATACGAACGCCTCTCGCGCCTCTTCACCCCCGCCGGCTGGCCCGGCGCGGTCGGTGCCGCCGACATCGCCCACCTCGATGAGATATCCCGAGGCCTCGAGGACGCGTTCACGATCTTGGATGAACCCGAACTACGCGCGCGTTATGAGCGAGCACTCAAGTCTGCCGGCCGCCGACACGCCGCAGGCCCCTGGAGATGAGCATGGCCCGACTTCCGCTGGTGATCTACCCGGACACGATCCTGCGCATGACCTGCGCCGACGTGACCGACATCGACCAGGAGCTCGTGGATTTCGGCCACGCGATGGCCGAGACGATGTACGGCTCCAACGGCATCGGGCTGGCCGCGCCGCAGGTGGCGCGCAACATTCGACTGATCACGGTCGACGTCGCGCGCGCGGAGGGGGAGACCGCGCTGATGCACCTGGTCAACCCGGTGATCGTCGACAGCCACGGCCGCACCACCTACGAGGAGGGGTGCCTGTCCTTCCCGGGGATCTCCGCCGAGGTGCGCCGCAAGGACCAAGTCCATGTGCAGGCGTACGATTTGAGCGGCGCTGAGCTGGACTTTGAAGCCGAAGGCTTGCTCTCGATCTGCATCCAGCACGAGCTCGATCACCTCAACGGCATCACCTTCATCGACCGCCTCACCCCGGTGAAGAAGAAGCTGGTGCTGCGTCACTACCTGAAGCTGCGCGCGGAGGACGCGGAGGACGCGGAGGACGCGTCGTTGGCCGCCATCCGAGCGGTGCACGAGGGATCTTGAGGGTCGCCTTCATGGGCACCCCGGAGCTGGCCGCGGCCGCCCTGGGGGCGCTGCTGGCGTCGAAGCACCGCGTCGTCTGTGCGGTGTCACAACCCGACCGCCGCGCCGGACGGGGCAATCGGCTGCGGTCGCCCCCGGTCGCCGAGCTGGCCAAGGCGCACGGGGTGCCGCTGGCGCAGCCTGAGCGCGTCGGGACTGAGGAGTTTCGTGGGTGGATCGCCGGGTTTTCGCCCGACGTCGCCGTCGTCGCGGCCTACGGGCACATCCTCGATCCGAAGCTGCTGGCGGTGCCGCGGCTCGGCTGCGTCAACGTCCACGCGAGCTTGCTCCCGCGCTGGCGAGGGGCCAGCCCGATCCAGGCGGCGATCTTGGCCGGCGACTCGCACACGGGCGTGTGCATCATGGAGATGGAGCGCGGGCTGGACACCGGCCCGGTCCTGGCGCGAGAGGCCGTCCCCATCGGGCCGAGCGACACCGCCGCGACGCTTCACGACACGTTGGCCCTGCTGGGCGCGCGGCTCCTGACGGCGACCCTCGACCGCATGGAGTGCGGGCCGCTCCACGCCGAGGCGCAGGACGAGGCCGCCATGACCTACGCGCCGATCATCCACAAGGCCGACGGCGACTTGGACTGGCGGCGCCCGGCCGCCGCGTTGGAGCGCCAGGTGCGCGCGCTTCACCCCTGGCCCGGCACGCGCACGCGGCGCGGCGACATGGTGCTGAAGGTCCTGCCGCCGGTCCAGGCGCTGGACGGCTCCGCGGGCGTCGCGCCGGCGACGGTGCTGGCGGCCGGCGCGGGCGGCATCGACGTCGCGTGCGGCCAGGGGGCGCTGCGCCTGCTCCGACTTCAGGCGCCCGGCCGCAACCCCATGGACGCAGGCGCCTTCCTCGCGGGAAACCCACTTGAGGTCGGCGCGCGCTTCGAAGCGGCGGAGGGGGCCGAGTGACGCGCCTGCTGACCGCGGCCCTGGCGCTGGCCCTCGCCTCAGGGTGTACCGAGGTGGACCAGGAGACCTCTCCCGGGGTGCTGGCGGCGGCGCTCGCGGACCTGCGAGGGCCTGACGCCGGCGCGCGGGCTACGGCCGACCCGTTGCCGTCGGTGGGCGCCGCGCCGCACACCGCGCGTCACACGCTTCGTTGGAGCTTGGACCCGGCGAATGGCGAGCGGATGCGGCTCATCATCGCCCGAACGATCGCGCGCGGGGACGGGGGGCGGTTCACCATCAGCGACAACCGGGTGTGGCAGGACACGCGCGTGGCGACGGAGCCGGCGGATGAGACCGCGACCGTGGTCTTCGACGGCAAGCGGCTGGCCGTCGGGCGCAATGGGGGCCCCTGGATGGAGCGCGAGACGCTCGGCGGGCACGAAGAGCGGCTGCTGCGAACGGTGTATGATCTCGCGCCGACCTTGCTCGGTGCGTTCGGGCCGTATCTGGTCTGGAAGCCGGCGCCGCCGGGGGATCCAGGGCGCGTGGCGGGCATGGAGGTCCGGTGGGAGGACGCCACCTTGGACCCCCAGGTGCGGCCGCGCCCGATGACCACGGAAGAACAGAACGCGCTCCGGGACCACGAAGGCCATTGGGGGGCCTGGTTGGCGGCGACCCATCGCCCGACCTCCGTGCGCGGACATGTGGCGCGGCGGGTGGACACGGGCGAGGTCGTCGTGGGCTCCGTCGCCATCGAGGGCGAGGCGAGCGTTGAGGGCCAGGCGGCCAGCTTTGGCATGGAGCTCGACCTGGCCATCGGGGATCCGGCCCCAGCGGCGAGCTTCACGTTGCCCGCGCCCTTGGTCAGCGCGCAGCGAGAGCGACCATGGAAGAGGATCCGCGACCTGCTCGGGCCCGACCTCCTGGCGCCCTACAAAACCGAGTGATCTAGCACTCCTCGGGCCCCACTAACGCGTTGACACCCCTCCGACACCGTGCTAGCTACGCGGCCCCTTCGGACCCCGAAGAGGAGCACGACCCTAGAGTCCGCGCACCTTGGACAGCCTGCTGATGGGGCGTCGTCAAGTGGTAAGACACGGGTTTTTGGTACCCGCATTCGCAGGTTCGATCCCTGCCGCCCCAAGCCTCCCCTAGCACCGAGTTCTGCCCTACCAGCCGAAGGCGTTGGCGCCCCGGAGCGATCAACGCTGTAGGCGGCTCGTCCAGCCGGTCGTCACGACAGTCGTGACCCGGTCGGCCGCAGCCCATCGCACGAGCAAGTCATCATGGAGCACGCCCCCATTCAGGCCGTCGGCCGCAAAGCCACGGGCAAAGGTTTCAACCGCCGCCTCCGCATGGAGGGCTCGGTTCCCGCCGTGGTCTACGGCGTCAGCGAGCCGTTGAGCCTCGCCATCGTCCCGAAGGAGATGACCCGCGTCCTCAGGGGGCCGTACGGGCGCAACACCATCATCGACCTGCAAGTCGAGGGTGAGGCGACGCCCCGCCTGGTCATCGTGCGCGACTACCAGGTCCACCCCTGGCGCCGCACGCTGGTGCACCTGGACTTCTGGCAGATCACCGAGGACCGGCCGCTGGTGCTCGAGGTGCCCTTCGTGCGTACCGGCCGCTCCGCAGGCGAGCGGGTCGGCGCCAAGGTCACGCAGACCATCTTCTCGATGAAGGTGCGCTGCCTGCCGGCGAACATCCCGGCGGCGATCGAGTACGACATGACGAACGTCCCGTCGGAGTCGCTCAACATCACCGTGTCACAGGTCCCCATGCCCGAGGGCGTCGAGGCGGTCTACAAGCACGACTACAACGTGTTCCGCCACAAGATGCCCGTCGCCGTGGTGCTGCCTGAGGGCGGCGCTGAGGTCGCCGGCAAGAAGGCCAAGAAGAAGTAATCCCGGGCGGCGGAGCGACTCGTGACCTGGCTGGTGGTGGGGCTTGGTAATCCCGGACGGGAATACGCCGGGAATCGCCACAACATCGGCTTCATGGTCGTGGACGAGTTGGCCCGCCGCGCTGGCACTGAGCTTCGAGAGAAGTTCAACGGGCGCTTCGCGAAGGCCCGTTTCGGAGACGAGGACGTGATCCTGCTCGAGCCCATGACCTTTATGAACCGGAGCGGCATCTCCGTAGGTGCCGCCGGCGCCTTCTTCAAGGTGCCGCAGGACCGGACCGTGGTCGTGCACGACGAGCTGGACCTCCCCTTCGGTCAGCTCCGGGTGAAGATCGGGGGCGGGCACGCCGGCCACAACGGTTTGCGCTCGATTTTTGCGCATTTTGGGTGTGATTTCGTGCGAGTACGAGTCGGCATCGGCCGGCCGGCACACGGCGACGTGTCCGGCTGGGTGCTGGCGGATTTTGCGGGTGACGAGGCCCCTGTGGTGCCTCGTCTCGTCGATGCGGCGGCCGACGCCGTCGATCGTGTGGTTCGGGAGGGGCCCGGGCCAGTCATGAACGCGTACAACCGTACGTCGAGCGTGGTGTGACCGCTGCGAGCGGCCTAGAGATGGAGGGACACTGAGATGATCGAGCTTTACGCCGTCGTAGGCGCCGGCGCCCTGGCGTTGATCTTCGCTTACGTGCGGTCCAGGTGGATCACGAAGCAAGACACCGGCACCGACGAGATGCGCGTCATCGCCGGACACATCCAAGAGGGCGCCATGGCCTTCTTGTCCCGCGAGTACAAGGTCTTGGCGATCTTCGTCGCGGTCATCGCGGTGCTGCTCGGCGTGAGCAACTTCGGCATGGAGGACAGCCACGCGCTCATCGCGCTGGCCTTCGTCGTCGGCGCGACCTGCTCTGGGCTCGCTGGCTTCTTCGGTATGAGGGTCGCCACCCAGGCGAACGTGCGCACGACGGCCGCCGCCCGAACGGGCCTGGCCCACGCGCTGATGGTGGCCTTCAAGGGCGGCTCGGTCATGGGCATGACCGTGGTGGGACTCGGCCTCGTCGGGCTCGCGGGGCTCCTGCTCTTCTTCTTGCAGTCCGGGATCTTTGGGACCGGTGAGGTGCTGGAGAGCCACGAGTACACGCGAATCCTCAATGTTCTCGCCGGGTTCTCGCTGGGCGCCAGCTCGATCGCGCTCTTCGCCCGCGTGGGCGGCGGCATCTACACCAAGGCCGCCGACGTCGGCGCCGACCTCGTCGGCAAGGTCGAGGCCGGCATCCCCGAGGACAGCCCGCGCAACCCGGCGACCATCGCCGACAACGTCGGTGACAACGTCGGCGACGTCGCCGGCATGGGTGCTGACCTCTTCGAGTCCTACGTCGGCGCGATCATCGGGTCGATGATCCTCGGCCTGGGCCTCCACACCCACGCAGATATCGGCGCGGGCGGCATCTCGAACCTCATCTGGCTGCCTCTCTACCTCGCCGCTGTCGGTATCGGCGCGTCGATCATCGGGACCTTCTTCGTCCGCACCAGGGAAGGCGGCAACCCCCAGACCGCCCTCAACATCGGCACCGTCGTCGCGGCGCTGCTGATGATCGTCGGCGCTTACTTCACCATCGGCCACTTCATCCCGGCGGGCACCTACTTCAGCTTCGGTGAGGGCGGTGTCCAGGTCGTCAACGACGCGACGCTCGGCCAGTTGGCCGACGTGCGGCGGTTCGATGCGAGCATGGGCATCTTCTACGCCACCATCTTTGGCCTCATCGCGGGCGCGCTCATCGGGTTCGCCACCGAGTACTTCACCTCCGGCGAGTACCGGCCCGTCAAGTACATCGCCGAGCAGTCCAAGACCGGCGCCGCCACCAACATCATCGCCGGCACCGCGGTGGGCATGATGTCCACCGCCATCCCGATCGCGCTCATCGTCATGGCCATCCTGGTCGCCTACTACTTCGCCGGCCTCTACGGCGTCGGCATCTCGGCCCTCGGCATGCTCTCGACCACGGGCATCCAGCTCGCCGTCGACGCCTACGGCCCCATCGCCGACAACGCCGGCGGCATCGCCGAGATGGCCGAGCTCCCCAAGGAAGTCCGGGAGCGCACCGACAAGCTGGACGCCGTCGGCAACACCACCGCGGCCATCGGCAAGGGCTTCGCCATCGGCTCGGCGGCCCTCACGGCCCTCGCCCTCTTCAGCGCCTTTACGACCAAGGCCGGCCTCCACGGCAACGGCCTCGATCTCCTCGACCCGGAGATCATGTCGGGCGTGTTCATCGGCGCCACGCTGCCCTTCATCTTCAGCGCGCTCTCCATGCTCGCCGTCGGCCGCGCCGCCGGCGCGATGATCGAGGAAGTCCGCCGCCAGTTCCGCGAGATCCCCGGGCTGCTCGCGGGCACCGGCAAGGCGGACTACGCGCGCTGCGTCGACATCTCGACTCAGGCGGCCATCCGCGAGATGGTGCTCCCCGGCCTGCTCGCGCTCGTCATCCCGGTGCTGGTCGGCCTGTGGAACATCGAGGCCCTCGGCGGTCTGCTCGCCGGCGTCACCGTCTCGGGCGTGCTGATGGCCATCTACCAGTCCAACGCCGGCGGCGCGTGGGACAACGCCAAGAAGATGATCGAGGGCGGCCTGTACGGCGGCAAGGGCTCGGACGCCCACAAGGCCGCGGTCACGGGCGACACCGTCGGCGACCCCTTCAAGGACACGGCCGGCCCCTCGCTGAACATCCTCATCAAGCTCATCAGCGTCGTCGCGGTCGTCATTGCGCCGGTGCTGGTCAGTTGGCACGCGCCCGCCGAAGAAGCCGCCAAGGCCCCGACGGAGGCGGTCACGGCGCCGACCACCGCCGCGGTCGAAGGCCAGGACGCCCCCGCCGAGGGCGGCGACAGCCAGATCCGCGTCGCCAAGCGCGTCGAGCCCTAGTTTCCTCGGCACGGCGTGGCGCTTCGCGTGCGGGGCTCCACGTCGTGCTTGATCTTTCGGTAAACCCGGGGCAACCTCCCCGCCCCTACAACTCCTCGCTCCGGCTGGATGCACACCGGGGCCGATGACCATGAGGAGCATCCAATGTTGTTGCGTAAGTACGAGACCGTGACCCTCGTCAATCCCGACGGCGGGCCCGAGGCGGTCGACAAGGTCGTCGGAAAGATGCGCGAGGCGCTCGAGAAGACGGGCGGTCGCGAGATCCGGCTGGAAGATTGGGGCCGGCGCAAGACCGCCTACCGCCTCCAGCGCTCCGGTAAGCTCAAGGCCCAGTACATGTATATGCTGTACCTGGGCACCACCAGCACCGTCCGCGAGCTCGAGCGTCTGCTCAAGATCAGCGAGCCGGCGATGCTCTGGCAGAGCGTGGTGCTCGAGGACCGCGTCGAGCTCGACACCTTCGACTTCGAGGCCGAGGGCGACAAGCTCACCAACCTCGCCCGTCGCGCCGCGGCGGCCCGCGAGAACCCCGACTACGACGAGGACGCGCCCGACCTGGACCTCCTCGACGACGATGACGACGACGACGACGACGATGACGATGACGACGACGACGGGGAGGACGATTAATGAAACGCCGTACCGGACGCCGCAAGGTCTGCCCGTTTCTCGCCGACAAGAAGTTGGCCGAGAGCTTGGACTACAAGAACCCTGAGCTGCTCTCGCGGTTCATCACCGACCGCGGCCGCATCGTGCCGCGCCGGATCTCGGGCGTGAGCGCGTTCTACCAGCGCCGTCTCGCCACCGAGATCAAGCGCGCGCGTGCCATCGCGCTCATCCCCTACGCGTCGGTCGAGTAGGGGCGAGGAGAATCGTTATGCAGGTCATCCTCAAGCAAGATGTGCCCGATCTGGGCGAAGCCGGCACGCTCCTGGAAGTGAAGAGCGGCTTCGGCGCGAACTACCTCATCCCCCAGGGGCTTGCGGTGCTCGCGACGCGTCGGAACAAGGCCCAGCTCGACCACGAGCGGCGCTCCATCGAGGCCGCCGTGGTCCGCCACAAGCGGACGGCGAGCGAGCTTGCGACGCGCCTGAGCGGCCTGAGCGTGACGCTCACGCGGCTCGTCGGCGAAGACGACAGGATCTTCGGCTCGGTCACCTCCAAGGACATCGCGGACGCGCTGGCGGACGACGGCGTGGTCATCGATCGCCGGCACATCCTCATGGATGCGCCGCTCAAGGCGCTCGGTGTCTACGAGGTCGACATCAAGCTGCATCGCGACGTCAAAGCGCAGATCAAGGTGTGGGTCGTCGCGGACTAGCCGGCACGCTGACCGGACCGTCGGTCGCGAGCGGCGGGCTCGGCCGCGTCGGGTGCGCTTCGTCGACTGAATCACGGTGCCGCTCCCGCTGAGGGCGCGGCACCCGCTCAGGCGGATTGTCGATGAGCACAGGTTGGACGGAGCTGACGCTCCAGGTGCCGATCCCGTCGGACATCTCGGCTGGCGGCGACAAGGCCGTCGAGGCCTTCTTGGCGCCGCTTGACGCGGTCTGCTTGCGGTTGAGTCCCGGCGGCTACGCGCTCGAGGGGCCCGACGCGCCACCGGGCGACGTAGAGCCGCCGCCGGCCGGCACGCAGCGCTTCAAGCTCTACGTCGAGGACCGCGCTGGCGAGGAGGCGCGAGCCATCGCGGAGGCCGCCGCGGCGGCCTGCGACGGCGCCGTCGTCTCTGCCCAGCCGCTGGATCCCGCGTGGCGCGAGCGCTG
>CAZNZH010000101.1:0-11048 GCA_964577445.1 uncultured Myxococcales bacterium | reverse complement strand
CCGCCGCCGCGGGCGCTGCCGCCGCGGGAGCCGCAGCCGCGACCGGGGGCGCCGCCGGGGCGGGCTTCTCACCGCACGCACCGACCGCCAAGACGAGACCAAGCGCCGAAAGCCCAACAATCGCCTGCCGCCCTCTCATGTTCGCCACTCCCTTGAGCCGCGCCGAGCCGCGTGCTCACCGATCTGCGTTTCGTTCCGAAGTCCCAGCCCGGCCATCCTATTCCAAATCGTCGCCCACGGGCAGCCTCGCCCCGATGGCTTGCAGGCTCGCGTGAAAGCTCGGGAAGCTGGACGCGATGCTCTCGCCGCCCTCGATGCGCGTGCCCCCAGGCGCCAGCAGCGAGATCAGGGTGCCGCACATGGCGATCCGGTGGTCGCCGTGCGCGTTGACCTGCCCCGGACGCAAGACCCGCGCCGGGTCGCCCCAGATCGTCATGCCGTCCTCGTGCTCGTCCACGGGGACACCGAAGCTCTGGAGCATCGCCGCGGTCCGCGCGATGCGATCCGACTCCTTGACCCGCAGCTCGGCGGCGTCGCGGATACGCGTCGGCCCTTCGGCAATGGCGGCGAGCGTCGCGACCAGCGGCAGCTCGTCGATGGCCCGCACGCTCAGCTCGCCGCCCACCGTGGTGCCGCGCAGCGCCCCGTGCCGAACGAACAGATCGCAGCTCGGTTCGTGGTTGTCTTCGCGCGGCGCGCGACGCTCGACGTGCGCGCCCATGGCCTCAAGCACGTCGAGAAAGCCCGTGCGCGTCGGGTTGTAGCCCACGCCCGCCACCGTGACCTCGCTGCCGGGCACCAGCATCGCCGCGCCCATCATGAACGCCGCGCTCGACAGATCGCCCGGCACCCGGATCGGCCGCGCGTGGGGCGGCCGCCCCAGCCACGCCAGCATGCGCTCGGTGTGGTCGCGGCTGATCTCGGGCTCGCGCACCACCGTCTCGCCGTCGGCGAAGAGCCCGGCCAGCAGCACCGCGCTCTTGATCTGCGCGCTGGCGATGGGCGAGTCGTAGACGATCCCGCGGAGCGGCCGCCGCCCCCGCACCCGCAGCGGCGCGAAGGTCCCGTCGCGCGCCTCGATGACCTCCAACCCCATCCGGGTCAGCGGCTCCAGCACGCGCCGCATGGGCCGCCGCGACAGGCTCTCGTCGCCGGTCAACGTCACCTCAAAGGGCTGCCCGGCCAGGATGCCGAGCATCAGCCGCATGGTGGTCCCCGAGTTGCCGCAGTCCAGCGGCGCCGCCGGCGGACGCAGCCCGTCCAAGCCCACGCCCCAGACGCGCGCGTCGGTGCCGTCGCGCTCGATTCGCACGCCCAGCGCTTGCAAAATCGCCTGCGTCGCGCGGTTGTCCTCGCCGGTCCCGAGGCCGCTCACCTCGACCAGCCCGTCGGCCAGCGCGCCCAGCATCAGCGATCGATGACCGATGCTCTTGTCCCCAGGGACCCGGACCTCACCACGCAGCGGCTCGATGGAATTGGCGGTCATCCCAGCCCTCCTCTTCGGAGTGCCCTGCTACCGCATCCGCGCGCTCGGCGCGAGATCCGCCGCGCTGGCGACCTCGCCCGCGCCGGCCCGGTCAGCTCAGCGCGCGGCCGGGCACAATGCGACCCAAGGTCGCGAGAAGACGCTCGTTTTGCGGGCGCGTGCCCAGGGAAATCCGCAGGCAGGTCGGCAGCCCGTAGGGCGACATGGGGCGCAGGATCACGCCGTCGCCCATCGCCCGGCGGAAGGTCGGCTCGGCGTCGGTGCCGAAGTCGGCCAGCACGAAGTTGGTCTGGCTGGGGGTGACGTCCACGCCGAGCGCCTCGAGCCCCCGGGTGACGAAGATCATCTCCTCGGCGTTGAGGCGCAAGGTCTGCTCGAGGAAAGCGTCATCGCCCAGCGCGGCTTCAGCGGCGGCCAGGGCGAGGCTGCCGACGTTGAAGGGCGCCTTGATTCGGTGAATGGCGTCGCAGACCTCAGGCTGAGCGAAGCCATAGCCGCAGCGCACGCCGGCCAGCCCGTAGGCCTTGGAAAACGTCCGCAGCACCATGGTCCGAGGGCGGCGGCGCATGAGCGCCACCGCGTCGAGGGCGCCGTCGGCGTGGACGAACTCAAAGTAGGCTTCATCCAACACCACCAGCGGCGGGTCGGCGGAAAAGCGGGCGTCCAGCGCCGCGATGAAGCGCTCCAAGCTCTCTCCGTTCAGCCAGGTACCGGTCGGGTTATTGGGGTTCGCGATGAAGACGATGCGCGTCTGCTCATCGGCGACGGCCAGCAGCGCGTCGAGGTCGTAGCCGCGGTCGGGGCCAAGTGCCGACTCACGGAACTCGAAGCCGGCCCCCAGGGTCACGAGCTTGTAGACGACGAAGCTGCCGGCGCTCGAGATCGCGTTCATCCCCGGGGCCATGAACGTGTGGATCAGCAGCTCCAGGACCTCGTTGGAGCCGTTGCCGACGACGATCTCCGTGGTGCTGACGCCGAAGCGCGCAGACAGCGCCTGCTTGAGGTAATAGCCGCCCCCGTCCGGGTAGTAGTGCAGGTCCGCCAGCGCCCGCGTTATCGCAGCCACCGCCAGCGGCGACGGGCCGAGCGGGTTCTCGTTGGAGGCGAGCTTGATGGCGCCCGTGATGCCGAGCTCGCGCTCGACCTCCCGAATCGGTTTGCCCGGTGGATAGGGCGCCAGCCCGGCGATGTGTGGCGGAACGAGCGGTCGCGTCGTCATAACTTGAAGCTACAGAGGCCGGCCGAGCACGTCGCGACGGTCCCCGCGACCCCGTCGTCGCAGGACTGCCCGGAGCTGCAATCCTTGGGGGTGCACGGCGACGTCACGATGAAGTCGTCGACCAGCACGCCGAGCCCGGTGTTGCCGCTGTCGTCGACCGAATCGAACGCGAAGACGAAGCGCACGGTCTGACCCGCGAAGGCGTCGAGGTTGACGGTGTAGACCGCCCACTTCTTGGTCGCGACGAGCTTCGCTTTGGTCCACAGCTCATAGGACTTCGTGCCGACGATCACGCGCAGGGTGAACTGGTCCCACGAGCCGAAGGACTCCACATCCGTATAGAGCTTGAAGCTCAGCGAGTAGCTGACGCCGGCGTCCAGCACGATGTCCGGCGAGGTCGCGGTGCCGGCGTTGTGCCCGCAGTCGTAGTCGTTGGCCGCGGGGTTGCCGTAGTACAGGGCCTTCGTGCCCGACTGCGCCAGCGTCGTGTCGACGATCGACCAGATGCACTTCGTCGTCGTCTTCGTGGTCGAAAACGCGATGGGGTTTTCGAAGTCCCAGGCCACCGGCATCTGCTGGCAGCACCCCGGCGCCCCCGAGGGTGGGTTGTCGCAAAAGCCCGCGACGCACTTGTCCAGAGTGCAGACCGGCTCGCCGTCGTCGCAGTCGGCGTCGACCGCGCAGCACATGTTCTTGTGGGTGCAGAGGTTGGACTGGCAGGCATCCACGGTGCACGGGTTGGCGTCGTCGCAGCCGGCGTTGTTCAAGCAGCAGCCCGCGATGGCCGCGTGCGCGCAGGTCCCGCCATATCCCGAGCAACTGTCGAGCGTGCAGGGGTTCTTGTCGTCGCAGTCGGTGACGTCTTCACAGCACTCAGCGATGGCGGTGAACTTGCACTTCGCGCCGCTGCACGCGTCGGTGGTGCAGACCAGCTCGTCGTCGCAGTCGGCGTCGACCTTGCAGCAACTGTCGACGTACAGGCACGTCCCCGCGTCGCAGAACCCGGCGGTGCAGGGGTCCTTGCTGGCGCAGCCGAGCGCGGAACCACACTCTCGGGGCGCGCACGAGGTGATGATCTTCAGGTCGTCGATGAGCGCCCCCAAGCCGACGTTGTTGCTGGAGTCCACCGTGTTGAACACGAAGCGCAGGGACACGGCCTTGCCCGCGAGATAGCTGATGTCGGCGCTGGCCTTCTTCCACCCCTTCTGGGTGAAGCCGCTCTTGTCGAAGAGTTTGAACTCGCCGGTCTGCGTGACCACGTAGATGTCGAGGGTGTCGTAGAGCAAACCCAGCTCGTTGTCTATGTAGACCCACATGGACAGGGTGATCTCGACGCCCTCCGGCAAGGGCCACGTCGCGGACGTCGCGGTGCCGGAGTTGGCCGTGCCGCTGACGAAGTTCAGGGTCGCCGGGTTGCCGTAGTAGAGCGCCCCCGGCGGGCTCAGCGCCTCCGACATCGCCACGACCTGCCAGCCGACGCCCGCGGTGGCTGGCGAGTAGGTCCAAGCGTCGGGCGGGCCCGAGTCAAAGGGCTGGCTGACCACCGTCGGCACGCAGCATCCGGGGATATGGGCCGGCGTGTAGATGCACTCGCCGTCGACGCATTGGTCGCTGGTGCAGGACTCAAAGTCGTTACAGTCCGACGCGCTCAGACAGCAGGTGAACTCGAAGAGGCACTGCCCCTCGACGCACCTCTCGGTGGTGCAGTCATCGCCGTCGTCGCAGCCGGCGTCGGCTTTGCAGCACAGCGGCCTGTGCGAGCAGGTGCCCCCGTCGCTGGCACAGATGTCCTCGGTGCACGGGTCGCCGTCGTTACAGTCCGCGGGGCCGTGGCAGCAGCCCGGCAGCGGCGAGAATGTGCAGGTGCCGCCGAACCCGCTGCACGCGTCCTGGGTGCAGGAGTCGCCGTCGCTGCACTCGCTGTCCAGGTTGCAGCACCCGGCGATCCGCCCGTGGTTGCAGATCTGCCCGGCCACCGGACAGAGATCGACCGTGCAGGGGTTGTCGTCCTGGCAGTCGCTTTTGCCGACGCAGCAGCCGGTGGTCAGCGTGACCTGGTCCACGTAGGCGCCTTCAAACCCGTTGATGAGGTCGTCGATGGTGTCGAAGGCGAACCCGAGCCGCAGCGTCGGGCTGGCCGTCGGCGGCAGGGCGGCGCTCACCGGCAAGAACTCGCCGCGCGTGGTGCCGCCGATGGCGTCCGAATGCCACAGCGTGACCTCCTCGCCGCTGTCGAGGACGACAAACGCGCGGAGGAAATCGAAGCCCTTGGTCTCCTCGGTGTCGAGCCAGAGCAGAAAGCGCAACGTGACCGCGACGCCTTGGGGCACAGGGACCGCGGGGCCCAGCGCGCGGCCCGCTGACCGACCGCCGCTCGCGTAGGTCGCCTGGCCCGGGACGCCGAAGTGCAGGCTCCGTAACCCCGTGCCGGCGCGGTCGGTGGCCAAAGCCCAGACCGCGTCGGGGTCGCCCTCGCTGCTGATCTGGGAGAAGGCCCCGAGCCCCTCTTCAAACCCTTCACTGACCAAGACGCCCGTCCACGAGCGCGACCCGTGCACTGGGTTGCAGTACAGGCACCCCGACTCGGCCAAGACGGTGCCGCTGTCCACGCAGGCGCTGTCACCGGAGGCGACGTCATCGATGATGCACCCGTCCACCCCGCTCCACTCGCATGTGCCGGACACGCAGACGCTCTGTGCGGCGCAGCCGAGGGCACAGTCGGCGTCGGTGGCGCAGGACGATTTGGTCACGCGCGGGCGCTCGGCGACCTCCTCTGCCACGTCGGATAGCTCGGCGGTATCAGGCAAATCGAGGGCATCGGCGTCGGCGGGCGCGGTGGCGTCGACCTCCGCCCCGCCCACCTCGGCGTCGGCGACCGCATCGGGCCCCGCGACCTCGGTGTCCAAAACGGAGCTGTCAGCGTCGCCCACCGCGTCCGCGTCCACCGCCGCGGTGCCGGCGCCACCGGCGCAGCCAGCGACGAGCGCGGCGAGACAGGTCGCGACCACACGCGCGGCCCACTCCGGTCGGTCCGTCCCCGCTGTTGTCGCCCCCATCGCCCACCGCCCAAAATGCCCAGCCGCGTGCGCGCGCTGCTGTGTTCGTCCCTTAGAAGGTGCTGTCATATTCTCCCGTCGCGTGGTTGACTCATGTCTTTTCAGGGACTTCCGCGCGTCGGTTTCTTGCGCTCGGCAAGCGCCCTCCGCGCGTAAGCCCCTGAAAAGACGTCGCGGGCGCCCCGCTCGGTCCGAATATGGGAACACCTTCTCAGAAGGTCAGCGGAAATATGGGTCGAGGTGGATCGGCCGCTTCGGCGAGCCGCGTCGGCCGCCCCCGACCCGAGAGATACCAACCGGTATCTCGCAGCGGTCGGAGGCGGTCGAGGCGACCGCTGGGGTCGGCGAGACGCCCGGCAGCTATTTCCGTTGACCCTGTCAGCACACATCGACGGCAAGCGCCCCGCCGCCGCGCGCCCTCGGCCCCGCGCCCAGGCCCCCGCCCTCCCCTGGTATCGCGCGTACTTGCGCGGCAGTCGCCGAGCGGAGGGCTCAGCGCTGGCCGTGCTCCCCCTCGTGCTCATCTACGGGGTGGGGCTCCTCTTCGCGTCTGCGGAAGCGCGCTCGGGCGTGGATTTCATCAGCCAGACGCTGCTGAGCCTCTTGGGCCTCCGCGGGTACGTGAGCGTGCTGAGCATCGGCGCGCTGCTCGTGCTCTTGGTGGTGAGCATCCGGCTGGGCGGCGGGCTCGGGCGGCACGCGCTGCTCGCGGCGCCGGTCGCGCTCGAGGCGACGCTCTACGGCGTGTTCTTGGGTACGCTCATCCTCGACGTCATGGCGTGGCGGGGGCTGCTGGGCCCGCTGCTGGTGGACGCCACCTGGGTGGAGCACGTCGTGATGGCGGCTGGGGCCGGCCTGTGCGAGGAGTCGGTCTTCCGCCTCCTGCTCTTGCCGGCGACGGCGCTGCTGCTTCACCGCGCGCTGGCCATGCCGCGGCCCATGGCCCTGGGCGTCGCCATCGCCGCCACCAGCGTGGCCTTCGCTGGCGCCCATCTGCTCGGAGGCGAGCCATGGGACGCCTTCGCGTTCACCTACCGGACGCTCGCGGGGGCCGTGTTCGCCGGCCTCTTCTTGGTCCGCGGCTTCGCGGTCGCGACGTGGTCACACGCGATCTACGACCTGTATGTGCTCTCGGGCCTGAGCACCTGAGCGCGCCGCCGCGTCGACGCCAACCCTATGAGCAGCAGCAGCGCGAAGCCCAGCCCGCCCCCCGGTCCAGTTCCCGAGCCCGACCCGGCGCAGCCGCTCGATGAGCCCCCCGTCTGCTGGCCCTCGCTGATGCCGGGCCCGCCGATCGGGCTGGCGGTGCACGCCTGGGCGAGCTGGTTCCAGTAGGTGCCGCTGGGGCACGCCGGCCCGGGGGGCTCGCCGACGTCCGAGCCGGCCGCGCACTGGCCGTGGGCGTCGCAGACCCCGCCCGACCCGCACACGCCACAGGAGGCGCCGCACCCGTCGTCGCCGCACTCCCGCCCCGCGCACGAGCAGGGCTGCGGCCCGGTCCCGGCCGGCACGCAGGCCCCGGACGCGTCGCACGATGACCCGGCGGCGCAGAGTCCGCAGCTCCCGCCACACCCGTCCGATCCGCATGCCCTGCCTTCGCACGCGGCCACGCAGCCCTGCTCGCAGCGCGCTGCCGCGTTGCACGATGCGCCCACGCCGCACTCCCCGCAGCTCCCGCCGCACCCGTCGGACCCACACTGTTTTCCGGCGCACTGAGGCACGCATGGGTTCGTGCACTGCCCGCCCTGGCACGCCCAGCCGCTGGGGCAGCTACCGCACGCGCCGCCGCAGCCGTCGTCACCGCAGACCGCGCCGTCACAAGCGGGAACGCACGCGCTGGACTTGCAGATCCCGCCCTGACACGTCGTGCCGGACAGGCAGCCCCCGCACTGGCCGCCGCAGCCGTCGTCGCCGCAGTTCTTGCCGAGGCAACTGGGCACGCAGGTCGGCACGCACTGAAAGAGCTCGCTGCACACGGTGTCTCCGCCGCAGGTCCCGCACTGGCCGCCGCAGCCGTCGGGCCCACAGGCCTTCCCGCTGCAGCTCGGGGCGCAGCCGCCCACGCATTGGCCGAAGTCGTCGCAGCTCGCACCGCCAGAACAGGTCCCGCACTGGCCGCCGCAGCCGTCGGCACCGCACGCCTTGCCAGCGCAGGCTTGCACGCAGGTGGGGATGCACACGCCGCTGCCGCTACAGATGAGCCCGGTCGAGCAGTTGCCGCAGGAACCGCCGCACCCGTTGGGGCCACAGTTCTTGTCGACGCACGACGCCACGCATGTGGACGCGCACTGGCCCGACCCGTTGCAGGCCGAGCCGAAGGGGCAGGATCCGCAGAAACCGCCACAGCCGTCAGGCCCGCACTGCTTGCCCGAGCAGCTCGCGACGCAGTTCACGACGCAGTTGCCGGCGCCGTTGCACGTCGAGCCCGCGCCGCAGGTGCCGCAGACGCCGCCGCAGCCATCGGAGCCGCAGGCTTTGCCTGAGCACACCGGCGCGCACGGCCCGCTCTTGCAGACGCCGCCCTGGCAGGTGAGGCCGGCCGCGCAGGTCCCGCATGAGCCGCCGCAGCCGTCGTCGCCGCACTGCTTGCCAGCGCACGCCGGCGAGCAGACGCACTGGCCGGACGCCGTGCACAGGCCGTTGCCGGTGCAGGCGCCGCATGTGCCCCCGCATCCGTCCGTGCCGCACGCCTTGCCCGAGCAGCTCGGGACACAGGTCACCGCCTCGCACTGGCTGGCCGCGTTGCACGCAAAGCCGGGCCCGCAGCTCCCGCAGGAGGCGCCGCAGCCGTCGTCGCCGCAGGCCTTTCCAGCGCAGTCGCAGGACGGGCCGCACGTGCTGGGGAACGCGGGGTTCGACGAGCTCACCGGCGAGCAGTCGTAACCCCCCAAGCTCGCCGACCAACCACACTTGTTGGCCGGCCCCGGACAGCCGGGGTCCGGCGAGCAGGTCCCGCAGCCGTAGGTCTCTACCCGGAGCACGCACAAATCGTCCCACTCGTAGGTGCAGCAGTAGTCATCTTCGGCGCACACGCACTCCGCGATCGCAGCATCGCAGCAGCCGGGGTCGCCGGTGGGGGACTCCTGACAGCAGGACTGCAGAGGGCTGCCCTGGTTTTTCCCGCACTTGAGCTCGCAGGTCGTTTCGTCCTGACACCAACGGACCGTGGAGGCATCAGGGCAGCAGCCCTCGAAGCTGACGGTGCCGTCGCAGGGTCCGATGGCTTCGCCGACAGGGCATTGGGCTTGGGCGCTCCCGGCCGGGACGACCAGCAGCGAGAGCAGACCAACGGCGAGAAACATCGGACGCATGGGCACCTTCCGGCACGGGGGGAGCGCGGAGACGCGGAGTATAAGAGAGCAGAGGCGTTGCTATCAAAGGGGATTCCGCTTGTACCCTATTTCGCGGTCGCGGCCGGCCTGAAAACGGGCCAGTCTGCGAGCCGCCGCGGGTCGCGGACTCCGGGTACGAGGGAGATCTGCGTGACTGGCGGGGCGCGGGTAGAATCACGCGAGCGCCGAACGTGTTGAGGGCGGGGCTCGCGACCACGGGGGGCGCGGCCAGGCGTCACCGCCTGGGAGGATCATGGCGCGAGGGTGGCCGAATACAGCGAGCTCAGCGTCGGACAGACGCCGCCGGCGGTGGCCGTGGCTCGTCTTGCTGGGGCTGCTCGGGACCCTGGCGGTGGCCGCGATGGCGCTGTCGGCCGTCGTGTTGGGGGGGCGGGGCGAGGTCGAGGCGCGCCTGAGCGCCTGGGCCAGCCGCCACGGCCTCCGCGTGTCGGTGGGCGACGTGGCCGCGTCGCTGACCGGCGCGCTGCGGATCAGCGGCCTCCAGCTAACCGGCGGGCCAGGCGACGGGCTGAGCGCGCACCTCGACGCGATCGACCTGCGGCTGGACCTCCCGGAGCTCTGGCGGGGGCGGCCGCGGCCTCGTGACGTGGAGGTCCACGGGGGGCGGATCGCCCTGCGCATCGATGACGCCGGGCTGGCCGCGTGGGGCGACGACGCCGCGGCCGACGGAGACGCGCCCGACTCTGGAGGCGGGGGGGGGCTCCCCGACGCCCTCCGGTTCGACGACCTTCAGCTCAGCCTCCTCGCCTCGGCGCGGGGGGTGGCGCTGCCGCCGCTCCTGCTCGAAGGCGCCGCGGGCAGCCTGGTCCGGGTCGCGGGCGGGGGCTGGCGCCTGGAGGCACGCGGCCAACTGAGCCTGGAGGCCCGCCCGCGCGCGGCCGAGATCTCCGCGACCACCGGCGACTCACCGGCGCTCACCCTCTCCTTCGACGGCCCGGTGGAGATCGCGACGACCCACAAGGGGCGGCCGCTGGCGCTGCGCGCGAGCACGTTTCATCGCGACGCGCGCGGGGTCACCCGGGTGGAGGGCCTGGAGGCCGTGGTCGACAACCTCACGGTGGCGTGTGGCGTGCTGGAGGCGTCCGACGACGGCGGCCTCCTGCCCGACTGGGCGCAGGTGCGCCGGCTGCGCTGCGACGGCGCGTCGGTCGGCTCGGGGGCCACCCGGGGGGAGGCTCGGAAGGTCACGATCGAGGGCGAGCGGCCGGCCGGTCCACTGCCCGAGCCGCGCCGGGTCGAGGTCGAGGGGCTGAGCATCCACGCGGCCGAAGGGCGGCTCGCCGCCGCCGCCAGCGGGGTGCGGCTCGAGCTGGGCCCGGGTGCGGTCGAGCACGCGCTGGCGGGCCGCTGGAAGGACGCCCTGGTGGCCGTCGATCTGCGAGGCCCTTCCTTGCGAATCGAGGTCCCGGGGAGCGCCGGCCTCGGCGCGCTCGCCGACCTGGACGTGACCGGCGCGGCCGGCGCGGGCGAACCTCGCGACCCCGGCGGGCCCGGCGAGCCGAGCGCCGAAGAGGAGGGCGCAGGCGGCGTCGACGAAGCGCCGCCCGAGATCCAGCCTTCCCCCGCCGCCAAGTCCGCCAAGTCCGCCAAGTCCGCCAAGTCCGCCAAGTCCCCCCCGGTCGAAGACGGCTTCGCCCTGTCGCGGCTGGGCCCGGAGCCCCTACAGCTCCCGCGGGGCGCGGCGCTGGTGGAGCTGCTGCGCGGGGTGCGGCTGACGCTCGAGCGGGGCCACGTCGAGGTCGACACGCCCGAGCGCGCGGCCGCGTTGCGGATCAACGACCTGTCGTTGGACGTCTCGGCGGGCGACGACGGCGGCATCCAGGCCCACGTGGCCGCGGCGTTGAAGCGCTCCGAGGGCCGGCCGGGCAGCTTCGATCTCACCGAAAGCGACCTTCGATCCCGCTGATGGGCGCGTGGGAGATGCGCCACGCCTG